>JBGSPT010000249.1:0-16752 GCA_041738475.1 Treponematales bacterium | reverse complement strand
CGACGGCCAGGAATGCCGGGGACCAGTACGGCAGGCTTTGAGGCACCAACACCCCCGCCGTCCTGGGATGGGAACCCGCCAGGAATCTCGCCGCCATAGCCAGGGCGGCTATCCCGACCGCCAGGGCCGAAGCCGCTCCGGCGGCGCTCGCCCGCGGCTCCGATTCCGCCTGCCGAGGCGTCGATACCGAGACGAGGAATCCCAATCCCAGGCTGCCGAGGACCACGAGCCGGGTAGCCGCCGCGAATACCCGGGCTCCCAGGAAACTGGCCCGGGCGATCAGAAGAAAGGGCAGGATCGCGAATCCCGCCGCGGTCCAGGCCAGGTAGAACTCGGAACGACGATGCCGGGTGCCGGGTCCCGAGCACAGGACGCAGGTGGCGGCTACCGCGGCGGGTAGAATCCATCCGAACAGGGTGCCGAACCCCTCGGTCCCGGGGAAAAGGACGAACAAGGTTCCCGCGGTTACGCCGACCAGATTCAACGCCGCCGCAAGGCCGTTCAGGACCATACTATGCGGGCGATCCGGGTCCCCTGGCTTCCACGACCTCATTCACTCTCCTCTCTACCGGCGGCACATTCTCCGTACCCCGACAGATTGACCTTGCCGGGCCGGAGCGGTACTATTATATCATCGTGGGGTGGTTCCCGTTGGGGGCCTGAGATCATACCCGTTGAACCTGATCCGGATAATACCGGCGAAGGGAATCGATTCATCTCACCCACAGCCATTTCATCCTCATGTCCGGAACCTTCCGGCAAGGAGCCTTTCATGGCTGTCAAGAAATCCTGGAAGCTGAACGAAATCGTGGTGCTCGTGGTCCTGTCCGTCGCGATCGGAGTCCTGTTTTGGGGTTGGACCTTCGTGTCCGCCCTGGCAGCACCCCTGTCCTCCGTCGGACTCGGCTACCTTCTGGCCGGCATGTGGTTTACCGGGGGAACCCTGGTTCCCTTCCTGATCCGGAAACCCGGAGCCGCCCTTTTCGGGGAGCTGATCGCCGCGGTGCTGGAGGGGTTCATCACGCAATGGGGGCTCACCGCCGCCATCTGGGGCTTGGTCCAGGGAATCGGGTGCGAACTCGTGTTCGCGAAAACCGGATACAAGCGCTGGGATCTCAAGGTCATGATCGCCGCGGGGATGGCCGCGGGGATCCTCTCCTACGGTCTGGATTTTTTCTACAGTCAATACTGGACCCTCCAGCCCTGGGTGTGGCCCGTCCAGATCGTCAGCATCCTGGCGGGCGGCGCCTTCTGGGCCGGTTTCGGAGCCTACAGAGTTGGAAAGGCGATCATCCGGACCGGTGTAGCCGCGAATTTGCTGTCCGGGGACGACACGACCGTTGCGTGACTTGGTCCGCATGAGGTCCGCGGGGTTCCGATACCGGGGCTCCGCCGGCCCGGCTTTGGGGAACATCGATCTTTCGATCCGCGAGGGCGATCGTCTCCTGATCCGCGGCCCCTCGGGCTCCGGAAAGTCCACACTCCTGCAGATCATGGCCGGGCTGGCGCCGGACTTCGTCCCCGGGAACGTCACGGGCACCGTCGAACGCCTGTACGAAACGATGGGAGTAGTGCTTCAGAACCCGGAAGCCCAGGTCGTCACTCCGACGGTGGAAGAGGAAATCGCCTTTTCCCTGGAAAACGACGGCCTGGAACTATCCGTGATCCGGCGGCGGATCTCCGAAGTCCTCGAACGACTGGATATACGGCATCTAGCGTCCCGCCATCCCCTCACCCTGTCGGGAGGCGAATGCCAGAGGGTCTCCCTCGCCGCGGCCCTGGCCCGGGAGCCGGACATCCTCTTCCTGGACGAACCCACCGCCTACCTGGACGAGGCTTCCTCCTCCTCGTTTTTCGAGGCGCTGAAGGACCTGCCTTCCCGGACGGCGATCGTCGTGGTGGAGCACAAGATTGAAGCGGCCGCCTCCGTCTGCACCCGGGCATGGGAAATCACCCCCGAAGGTTCCTTGGAACCTTCGGACTTCAGCACGTCTCCCCCCCTTCCGAGGTCGCGGCCGGAGGGGACCGATCCCGGTTTCGAGACGGCGCCTCCGGCTTTGGAGGTCCTGGGGATGAGCCACGGTTTTAAAGGCGGTCCCCCGATTTTCCGCGATGTCGACCTGCTCGTCCCCGCGGGCCGCATCGCCGCCCTGACGGGCCGGAGCGGGTGCGGAAAGACTACCCTGCTCTCCCGGATCGCCCGCATCCTGCCCGCCGGGCCCGGCTCCATCCGCATCGCGGGAAGGGACGTCTTTTCCCTCAAACCGCCCGCCTTCCATTCTTCGCTCCTGTATATCCCCCAGAATCCCGAGCATATGTTCCTGGCCGAGACGGTCCGCGCGGAACTGGACCTCTCCGGTCCGCCGGACAGGGACCTTGCGGGCAGGTTCGGATTGACCGGCCGCATGGATTTGAATCCCTACCGGCTCAGCGAAGGGGAAAAGCGCCGCTTGAACCTCTGCGTCGCCCTCGCGGAGCACAGGCCTCTCTGCCTCCTGGATGAACCGACCTACGGGCTGGACGACGCCTCGCGGGCGGTTCTGGTCCAGGATCTCCGCTCCCTGGCCGCGGCGGGCACCGGTCTGCTCTTCGTCTCCCACGACGAGGAATTCGTGCGGGCCGCCGCGGATGTCGTTTACCGGATGGAGAACGGCGCTGTCCGCCGGGAGGAGGTCCCCCTTGCGGGCGCGCTCAAATCCGCGTAATCCCCTGGCTTCCCTCTTCGTCACCGCCTGTCTGTTGGGGCCTGTGCTCCTGTCCTCCGACTACGTCACTCCCCTGACCTACTTGTCCCTGGGTCTCGCAAACCTCGCGTACCTGGGGGGCGTCGATTTCCCCAAATACCTCAAGACCCTGTCCGTCCTGTCCCTTGTGTCCGTCGGCCTCTTCGCCTTGAACGTGCTGGCGCCCGCGGAGGGATCGAACGGGCTCGTTCGGGGAGGGGCGGTCTTCTTAAGGAGCGTCAGCCTGATATCGCTGTCCGTAGGGTATATATTCGCCGTGAATCCCTACGATCTGACCCGGGCTCTCATGGTGCGGCTCCGGCTCGAACCGCGGGCGGGGTTCGCCCTGTTCGCGGGCTGGAATACCATCCCCCTCCTTCGGCGGGACCTGGCGATTATCGAAACCGCCCAGGCACTACGTTTTGGGGGGCGGAAGCGGAAGATCAAGGACCGAACCCGTACGGCCACCGCCCTCCTCGCCGGCGCGGTCCGTCACGGGGAGAGGGTCGCGCTGTCCATGGCGGCACGGGGAATCGAAGGAGCCGTGCCCAGGACCTTCCTCAAGGACAGCCCCTGGACCCGGGCGGATTCCATGTACTGCATCGCGGGATTCCTGGTGTCCGCGCTCACCGCTTGGAGCATCATAACCCGGGGGCTCTTCATGTTTGAACTTGGGTAACCCGCGGGACCCTGCGGACCGCAGGGACCCTGCGGACCGCGGGTCCCCGCGGTGGATTTCAAGCTTTATATTGAATCTTAAGGAGTATGCCCATGGATGTACAAACGATTCGTTCGGCCCTGGCGATCCAGTGCCTGCCCTTGAGCCTGGCTGGGCGCGAAGAGACCTGGGCCGCCGTGGACCGGGCCATCGCCGCGATCGACGCATCGGGCTTGACCTACACGGTCGGCCCCTTCGAAACCGTCGTCGAAGGCCCTCTGGACCGCCTACTGGAACTCGCCGCGGCCGCCCACAAAGCCCTCATCCTTTCGGGCGCGCCTACGGCCGCGACCTACATGAAGCTGTGGAGCGGGGAAGGAATAGGCACCAGCGAGGAGAAGACCGGCAAGTACCGGTCTTCGGGACATTGAGGAAGACTGAGCCCGGGATCGGTTCACTCAACTCCTTGTTTTTCCTACACGAATTCAGCCTCGGAGCCGTCGAATAAGGTGATTGTCAATATCCGCCCCCGACTCTGGATCCGCTTACGTGTTCGCGGTGCCGGCCGGGCTTTTGGTGACGGCGAATCAAGGGAGGAACCATGGCAGTGCGGATCCGGCCCGAACGCGCTGTACGGCTCGCAGGATTCCTGCGCAATCTGATCGATCCGCCGGAGAGGGTTCTCGACCGCCTGTCCCTGAAGGAGGGGGAGGCATTCCTGGACCTGGGAGCCGGCCCCGGTCATCACACGATACCGGCAGCTCGAATGGTAGGCGAACAGGGCTTTGTCACAGCCGTGGAGGCTGAGCCTCGGGTGGCCCTGGAGCTCGAACGACGCGTCTTGGAGCGAAGCATCTGCAATGTGCGAATACTGCGGGAGAATGCCGAAACCGTGGCCTTGGAACGGAACACTTTCGATGCCGCACTCCTGTGCATGGTTCTTCACGAAATCGACGGCAAGGCAGCCGCACTGCGTGTCGTATGGGAAGCTATAAAACCCGGAGGCCGCTTGACGGTGGTGGAGTTCCTTCCGGGTTCCTTCTGGGGACCACCCTCCGGTCATCGAATTTCCGTGGCACGCCTTCAGGGCCTCTTGGAAGCCCTGGGATTCCGTGACATCCGCACAGGAGATCTAGACCGTAACCGATATTATGCCCTTGCGGTCAAGGATTCTTGAATCAAGGGAAATCGGCTGGAATATGCCGGGACTCGGGATCTGGAATCCCGTGTCCCGGGGTAGTATATTGGATAAGGATTATCCGGCGCGGGGCGTACGCCTTCGGCCGGCCCGTATCGCTCGCACCTAGAGGATACGGAGAAATTCCGGGCCGCGCAAGTCGGCCCCCTACAAGGAGAGGCTCCATGAAAGCGCTCACACCCGCCCTGGTGATTCTGTCGATCGCGGTTCTCCTGCTGGCATCCTGCGCCCCGGGTCCCAACACCCTGCGGGGAACCCAGGACTCGGAAGGCAAGGTGGCCGGATTCTGGAAGGGGATCTGGCACGGATTCATCACCCCCATAACCTTCATCGTCTCCCTGTTCAACAAGAACGTGAACGTGTACGAAAGCCGGAACTCCGGCGGATGGTACAACTTTGGATACGTCCTGGGGCTGTCCATGATCTTCGGCGGCGGCGGCAGGGGATCCCATGGGGTTCGCAGGCGTAGCCGGGAAGACTGACGATACTCCCCGAACCTGGATAAAAAGGCGGCCCCGGCGGGCCGCCTTTTTATTTGAAAAACCGGATTGACAGAATAGAGAAACGGATACAAGATTCAACTTGTCTGATGAGTAGATATCTTACAAGACAGGGGTTTTTCCTTTGGCAATCCGCAAAGTACGGCTTTCGGACCAGGCTGTAGACGAGATCAAGCGCATCATCCATGACGGGCAGTACGCGCCCGGCGACAAGCTTCCATCGGAAAACGAGCTCACCCGCATGCTCGGCGTCAGTCGTTCCTCCATCCGGGAGGCCGTCCGACTTCTGGAAGTCTCCGGGGGCGTGACGGTTCGTCAAGGGAAGGGCATCTTCGTCTCCCATCCACGTCAGAAAAACAACCAGGCCTTCGCGGATTGGCTCAGGGAAAACGAGTCCTCGGTGGCCGAGCACTTCGAGATCCGTCTCATCATCGACACGAAGGCCGCCGCATATGCGGCCGAACGTGCAAGCCCTGAAGACATCGACAAACTGGAAGAAATCTGTGAAGCCTATCGCATTCAAGCCGAAACCCGTACCCCCGCGGAGATGATCAAGCTGGACGAACAATTCCACCTTCAGCTCGCCAAATCCACCAAAAACCGCACCCTATTCATGATCATGAAGACCATGACCCAATCCCTCCCGGAAGGATGGATCTCCAGCCTTCACGTTCCCGGGCGCATCCAGAAGACGATTTCGGAGCATTTCGCCATCGTGGCGGCCCTAAAATCCCGCAATCGCGCATTGGCGGAGCGGAGGATGGAAGAGCATCTGAACAACGCCCTGGCCGATATCCGTACATCCTTGGATTCATCAGGTGGAGGCGGACGATGATTCGGATCACCACCCTCGTGGAAAACACCCCGGGGGAGCACTTGGCTCTTCGGCACGAGCACGGGTTGTCCTTTTTCCTGGAAGTCGCCGGAAGGAACATCCTGTTCGACGCGGGACAATCGGACGCTTTCCTCGAGAACGCGAGGAAGCTTCGGCTCGATCCTTCCTCTCTCGAATTCGTCGTGCTCAGCCACGGCCATTACGACCACTCAGGCGGATTCCGTTTCCTCGCGGATCTCCCCGGGACACGCCGCCTCGTGGTCGGCAAAGGGTTCTTCGAGGATAAATACGCGGCCCGGAACGGGGGCTACGAGTTTCTCGGAAACGATTTCACCCGCGATTTCCTGATCGAACGAAGCATACCGTTCACGGAGCTATGGGAACCCGCCATGGAAATAGTCCCCGGTGTTTTCGTGATGGGTTCCTTTCCCAGACTGCACGAGGACGAGTCCATCAATCCCCGTTTCAGGCTCTTACGTGAGGGCCGATTCGTTCCGGATCCCTTCGACGACGAGATCATGATAGCCGTCGACACCGCCGAAGGGATCGTCGCGCTCCTTGGATGTTCGCACCCTGGGATGCGGAACATGCTGGACGCGGCGAAAACCCGCCTGGGAAAGCCCGTCCGCGCGGTCCTGGGCGGTACGCATCTGGTTGAAGCGGCGGAGCCCGGATTGTCGGCCTCCCTGGATTACCTGAGCGGCGGTGAAATCGAGGTGGTCGGGGTCTCCCACTGTACGGGTCCTGTCGCCATGAAACGTCTGGGTGGATCCGGGATGGAGTACTTCCATAACAGGACGGGAAGTGCCCTGATAGTCCCCGATTGAACGAGCGGAAAAAGGCCCCGCGTTGCGTTTGGGCCGGGAATTTTTTTATGAAGGAGACATGCATGCGGAAACGAAACGCGTTCCTGATCCTGACCGCGGCGGTTCTGTCTGTGGTCCTGGCCGTATCCTGCGGCGGAACCAAGACGGAGGGCTCGGCAACCGCGGCGGCGCCGGTGGAGAAAATCGTCTGGAAGTCCTCGGGGCACGGACCCGCCTCGGATCCGTCCCAGATCTACCACGACATGGTCTGCGCGGCGATCACCGAAGCCAGCGGCGGCCGACTGGAAGTCCAGGCCTTCGTGGGCGGTTCCATCGTTCCGGCCTACAAGGAGCTGGACGCCATCCACGAGAACGTGCTGCAGATGGGTTATACCTGCCCGATGTACAACTTGGACAAGTGGTCCGCCGCGGGTCTCATCAGCTCCCGGCCCGGGGCCCTGCCCGGCGAGGTGCTCCGTTCCTGGTTCGACTTCGGCGGCGGTGCCGACCTCATGAACAAGATGATGGAAGGCTACAACGTCATGACCTTTCCCGGAGCCCTATCCCCTCTTCCCGCGGAGGTGTTCTTCCATTCCAAGAAGAAACTCGATACCATGGCGGACATCAAGGGACTCAAGGCCCGTTGCATGGGCGACGGCGGCGAGATCCTCAAGCGCCTCGGCGCGGCCACGGTCATAATCCCCGGCGGTGAGGTTTACGAGGCCATGCAGCGCGGTACCATCGACGCCTTCGAGTACTCCACCCTCGCCTCCAACTGGAACATGCACTTCAACGAGGTAGCCGAGTACGTCTACATCTCCCCGATCCGGGCTCCCAGCGATCCCCAGGTGTTCTACGTCAACAAGGACGCCTGGAATAAGCTGCCCGCGGACCTCAAGGCCATCGTGCAGAACGTTGTCTCCAACTACACCCAGCTTCAGCACGAATATCTCATCGCCGAGTCAATCAAGGCCGTCGAGAGCTTCAAGAAGGCCGGCAACAAGGTCGTGAAGGTTCCCAAGGTCATCGAGGATGCCGTAGCCGCGGAAGCCGACAAGTTCTACACCGAGAAGTCCAAGACCGAAAAACCGATCTTTGCTGAAATCTACGAGTCCATGAAGGCCTACGGCATCGCCTACGCCGCGATGCAGTAGGGGATACTACAAGGAGCGGAGCATGGCTGTCATGAGAAAACTGCTCAAGGTCATAGACGCGTTGAGCGAGGCATCCGGAGCCGTCGGCAAGTGGTTCGCCGTGGTGCTTGTCTTGGTGGGTACCTTCGAGACGATCTCGCGCCATTTTTTCGGCGCTCCCACCATCTGGTCCTACGACGTGTTGAGCATGGCCGGCGGAGCCCTGTATCTCCTGGGCTCATCCTTCGACCTGAAGCACAACGCGCATACCCGGGTCGACTTGATCTACAGCAAACTGAACCCCAGGATCCGGGCCGCGTTGGACGTAGCGTTCTCTTTACTGCTCTTTTTCCCTCTCATGATAGTCCTGCTCCGTTACTCCTTCGTCTGGGCCGTGAAGGCGTGGAGGATCAAGGAAGTGATGTTCAGCAGCTTCTGGTATCCACCCGCTTACCCTTACCGAACCCTCGTCACGGTCGGCTTGGCCGTCCTGGTGCTCCAGGGTCTGGCGGAATTCGTCCGGAACCTATACTTCGCGGTGAGAGGTACCCCAATTGATCAGCCTTAATCCCGAGATCATCGCCCTCCTTATGCTGGGCGGGGTATTCGTCCTGGTTCTGACGGGATTCCCCATCGCCTTCGTCATCGGAAGCGTAGCCTTCCTCGTAGGAACGCTGGTGTTCGGACCCACGACGACCTTCCATATCCTGTTTACCCGGTTCTACGACCTCTCGCTCAATTATCCGTACCTGGCGGTCCCCCTGTTCACTTTCATGGGGGTGATCCTACAGCATTCGGGAATCACGAACGAATTGTACGAGAGCCTGTACGACGCCCTCGGCCGTCTCAAGGGCGGGCTCGCCATCGTCACGATCATATTCGGGACGATCCTGGCGGCCTGCCTGGGTGTGATCGCCGCGTCGGTGACCATCCTTACGCTGATGGGCCTCGGGCCCATGATGAAGCGCGGATATGATAAATCCATAGCTGCCGGCTCCATCGTGAGCGCCGGAACCCTCGGGATCCTGATACCGCCCAGCATCATGCTCATCGTGTACGCACCCCAGGCCGGCCTGTCCATAGGCCAGATGTTCATGGGGGCGATCTTCCCGGGTCTCCTGCTCTCGTTCTTCTACATCGCCTATGTGACGATCCGGTGCATCCTCGACCCGAAGCTGGGCCCCGCGATTCCCAAGGACCAGGTCACCCCCTTCGATATGAAAAAGCTCGTGCGGCTGGTGAAGTCCATGCTCCCCCCGGTTCTCCTAATAGCCGCGGTGATGGGCACCATCTTCGCCGGTATTTCTCCCCCGACCGAGGCGGCCGCGGTCGGCTGCACCGCCGCGGTGCTGTTGGCAGTCCTTTACAGGAAGTTCAGTTGGAAGATGATCAAGACCGCGGCCATCGAGACTCTGAAGGTCAGCGCCTTCGTGGTCTTCATAGCCGCCATGTCCTACGCCTTCGTGGGCATCTTCATGAACGCCGGGGCCGGAAACGTGGTGGCCCGCATGATCCTGGCGGTCCCGGGCGGCAAGTGGGCTTCCTTCGCGGTGGTGATGCTGATCGTCTTCGCCCTGGGAATGTTCATCGAATGGATCGGAATCGTCTTCATCGTAGTCCCGATCTTTTCCATCATCTTCGCCAAGCTGGGCTTCGATCCCCTCTGGGCGGGAATGATGGTGGTGGTCAACCTTCAGATGGCGTTCATGACGCCTCCGATGGCCATGTCCATCTTCGTGCTGAAGGGGACGGCCCCGAAGGAATACGGACTGACGATGGGTGACATCATCAAGGGAGTCCTGCCCTTCGTGGGCATCGTCGCCGGTGTCCTTGTTTTGTTGGTGTTATTCCCGGAGATCATCACCTGGCTGCCCGAGAAGATGATCAAGAACGTCCGATAGAAAAACCCGCCCACGCCGAACTCGCAGTCGGCTGGTGATCCGATCTAGAATCTCTCATAGCAGGCCGCGACGGACTCCGTCGCGGCTTTCTCATGTCCTGAAACGTCCCAGTTCCTCGTCCATTTCGCGGATCGTATCACGGGCGCCCCGGGCTATATCCGACACCTTGCGGGCGCCCGAAGCCAGGGCTTCGGCTCCCGCCGCCATCTCCTCTATACTCCCCTTGATCTCCAAGGTCGCGGTCTGCAGATAAGAAACCTCCGCGAGCACCGTGTTGTTCCCCTCGTTCATCTCCTTGGATCCTATCTGGACCTGGGAGGTGATCTGGTTCATGGACTGCAGGGCTTCCAGAATTTGACGGGTCCCCTCCTTCTGCTCGTCCATGGCGGAGTTGATTTCCCGTACCAGGGCGTCGGTGCTGCCGATCCGTTCCGCCACCCGGGAGAAGGAATCCCCCGAGGCGGAGGACGCGTCCACCACCTCCCGGATGGCCTCCTGGACCCTGCCCAGCTCCGTCTTGATCGTGCCGGACTGCTTGGACGATGTTTCCGCAAGCCTCCGGATCTCGTCGGCGACAACGGAAAAACCTCTGCCCGCCTCTCCCGCGTGGGCCGCCTCGATGGCCGCGTTCATGGCCAGGAGGTTGGTCTGGGAAGCTATCACAGCGATGACCTTGTTGGCCTCCAGCAGGGCTTCGGAGCGTTCGGCGATCTGCCGGATCTTGTCCCGGGCCTGATCCTGTTTCTTCCGACCGTCCTCCGCCGCCGCCAGGAGATCGCCGAATTCGCCGGCCATCTTTTCGATGGATTCGGAGATGGAGGAGATATTCCCGACCATCTCCTCTATGGACGCGGACGCCTCGGTCACGCTGGCGGATTGGTCCGTGATCATCTGGTCCAGGGACTCGATGTTCTTGGCTATCTCGTGCACGGCCCCCGATGATTCCCCGACGCTTGCGGATTGGGCTTGCGTCTTCTCGCGGACCTTTTCGACATGGGACGCAATCCCCTCGACCCCCTGGGCCGTCTCCGCGGCGTTCACCCCGATTCCCTCACCCAGCTCGTTGAGCTTCCCCTGCGCGGCTTTCAATCCTGTCACGCTTTCGGACAAGGTGGAGCAGAAGGAGTTGACCATGCCGGAAATCGTACCGAGCTCGTCCACCGAGGCGATGGAGATGCGCCGGGTCAGGTCCTTTTCGGCGGAGGACAGGGCCTCCATTTCGGAGATAACCGATTGGTACAGGAGGGCCGTCCCGGAATTCCAGACCAGGACCAGCAGGACGACGACCACCAGGTAGGCTCCGGACAGGATCGAGAGGAATCCCGCGACCGGAAGTGAGGTCAGCTCCGCGGCATGCCCGGTCGCCATCAGGGAGGTCGAGAAGGCGAAGAGGAGGGTCATCACGGCCATGAATGCCGGAATGATCAGGATCTTTCTCTGCTGCCGGGCTTCCCTCAAGCCCCGTGGGAACGAATGGAGAGAGTGGGACAGAAGGGTCACGGAAACCAGACGATCCGCGAACACGTACAGAAAGGATGTGCTGAAAAACGCCATGGCCGTGAGGAACATCGTCACGAGGCCGCCGGTCCCGCTCCGCAGCAAGAATCCTCCTGCGAACACTCCCAGCGCGCCGAGGTAGACCAGGCTGAGGAGCAGGTACTTGATCATGCTTAGAAGAGGTGCCCCACCCAGCCGCTCCAAGGCTTTTTCGTAGGATTCCTCTTCCCCCTGAAGGGCGGCAAAATCCGCGGCAAAGTGCTTTCCGCCGGCACCGACGAGAAAAATCGACGCGAGGATGAAAAGGACTCCGGATCCTCCGCATACCGAGAGCATTCGTGCCGCAGGTACGTCCGGCCTCCTGAACAGGTAATAGACTCCCAGGACCGCGGCCGCCAGGGCCAGGCTGGGCAGGAGCACATTCAAACGAAACATCAGGCCATGCTTTTTCATGCCGATCCCCATTGTACGGTTTTCTTTCGGATTCCACCAAAGGCGTCGGAGTCCTCCGGGATCCTATCCGGGAAGTCCCGCCGTCCCCCCGGGACTGAGCCCAGGACTCATAGTATTGACAATTTCGGTGGAATTTCCAGGCCGCCCCGAAAAAACTCGAATCCCCGGGGACTGAGCCGGATCCCGGGATTTATCGAAAACTCTCGAAACTTGACTTGAGCCGTGGTAAAGTCTCCTGCGGAGGTTACGATGAAGAAAGTCTTGATCGCGGTTCTCGCTTTTTTGCTCGCTGCATCCGCCTTCGCCCAATCCAAGGCTCTCGACGCCCTCTGGACCGTTTCGTCCAAGTCCTATTCGTCCGTCGGAAAGTTCCACACCCCCAAAACCTGGGCTCCCGGTCAATACGTGGTGGTCGGCCAGCTCTCGAAGGGGAAGCGGGATTCCATCACCACGACCCTCGTCGTCGGCAAGGTCGGGAACGGCTGGGTCATAGAGAACGTCAGCATAGACAAGTCGGGCAAGGAAAGCGTGATGCAGATGCTCCTGGGCAACTACGACGCTGCCATGAAAACAGGCGACGCCTCCCAGATCGAGCTCGTCTGGATCAAGACCCTGGAAAAGGACGGGTCCGTCACAAAGACCGAGGGCCAGTCCCTGATGGTCATGAAGGCGCTGATGAAATCCGCCTACGAAAAGATGATCGTGAACATCTCCGAATACGTGGACGGGGGCTCGGTCCAGGTTCCCGCCGGCACCTTCGCCGGAACGACCGTAGTCTCCGCGAAGACAAAGATCCTGGGAAAGACCATCGAAACCGAGTCCTGGTTCCACCCGGCGGTTCCGGTCAACGGCATGGTAAAATCCCGGAGCAAGGACGACAAGTCCGTTTCGGAGCTTATTGGCTTCGGTTTCAACGGGAAACCGCGGATTCCCTAGGATGGCGGATCCGAATCCGGAGGACGTGCTCTGTTGGCCTCCGACGGTGATACCCGAAAAGACGGCTGGATCAGCGCGAAGTGAGAGGTTCTTCTGGGCTTCGCCCGGGTTCAGGGATTCGGCAGGGCATCCCACAGCGCAAGTGCACGGGACAGCTCCGCCAGCAACAATTTAATCGACTCCGGTATCCGCGGATCCGATTGCAGGGAAGAGGATTGCCGGGCCAGGAAGGTTCGCATCGCCGGCAGCCCCCGGGCGGAATAATCCGTCAGGGCATCCAGGTACGACAGGACTGAAGCCAGGGATTCCGGGTGGCCGGAGCGCAGATCGATCATCGATCCTTCGATTTCCTCCAGCGGCGTTCTGAAGCCTTCCCCGAGCTCTCCCAGGGCCGTCTCGAACCGGTACCGGGCGTACTCGTAGCGGTACCTCTCCTTCTCGTGCCTGGGTTTTTTCGGAAAGCCCCGCTTCCGGAGCACCGCCAAAGCAGCGAAGACTCCGGGTACCGCTCCGACGGACGGGGTATCCGCGCCTCCCGTATGCCCCGGCCGGAAGGGTTTCGTCCGTGTCCTGAACCGATGAACCTCGAAATTCCGTAGCGCGGACTCGTATTCCGACCGGACCCGGATGAACTCCTCACCGGCCGCGTGCCCCGCGAGATCGGGATGATAGGCCTTGGCCAGGGCCTTGAACTCCGTCTTCAGATCTCCGGGGGTACGGATCGCTCCGTCCCGGATGCGCCGGGCAAACCGGTTCGGCATGAGAGTCCCCTCCTCCCCTCTCCGGCTATACCTTGAGGAGCTCGTACCGGCGGCTGCCCAGGCCCAGGCGGACGCAGTGGTCCAGGGTCGCGCTCCAGTCCGTGTCGGGATGGATGTGGCCGAACTTCTCCCCGGTCCCCGCATAGGCCTTGTCGGTCAGCGAGGTTCCCCTCAGAGCCGGTGCCTCGTTAACAGCATCCACGCAGGCCTGGTCCAGGGCCACGGGATCCGGGGACGCGAAGATCCCGATGTCCGCGACCACGGGGGCGTCGTTGTGGGCCCAGCAGTCGCAGTTGGGGGAGACGTTCATCACGAAGTTGACGTGGAAGCAGGGCCTGCCCCGCACCACGGCGGCCGTGTATTCGGCGATCCGCATGCCGCATACGGCGCTGGCGGACCCTTCCATCGCCCGGGCCGCGCCGTACCCGCAGACCGCCACGCATTGGCAGCAGCCCGTGCACAGGGCATGGTCGATCACGGCTTTATTCCCGGCATCCAGGGTCACGGCTCCGGCCGAACAGGCGGCCACGCAGCTTCCGCACCCCGTGCAGTCCGCCTGGACGATCGAGGGGTGGGAGACCTCGTGAAGGAACCGCTTCCCCCCCCGGCTGGCGCAGCCCATGCCCAGGTTCTTGACCGCCCCGCCGAACCCCGTCAGCTCGTGCCCCTTGAAGTGGTTCAGGGAAATGACCGCGTCCGCTTCCGCCACGGCGCTTCCGATCATCGCGGAGGAGCACTGGGTCCCGCCCTCCACGGGCACGAAGACGAAATCGTTCCCCCGCAGGCCGTCGGCTATCAGAATGTCGCAGTCCGTGGCATCCCGGGAGAAACCGTTCTCGAAGGCCGCACGGATATGGTCATAGGCGTTGTGCCTGCGGCCGGAGTAGAGGGTGTTGGTATCCGTCAGGAAGGGCCTGCCCCCCAGTTCCCGGACGAGCCGGGACACGGGGATCACGTAGGGGGGGCGGATATAGGAGAGGTTTCCCGGTTCTCCGAAATGGATCTTCAGGGCGACGAATTTCTTCTTCAAGTCAAGGCTGCCCATACCCGCGGCCCGAAGGAGCCGGTCGAGCTTCACGGGCATTGGAGTATCGGGGGTGGTTCGCAGATCCGTCCAGTATACCTTGGGAACCGTCATTCGCAGAGCCTCCGCCGCCTCGATGTCGTTCGATCCGCCACTATAGCCGAAAAGTCCCGTTTTCGGAACATCTCTCGATTCGATTCTTGTTTACGGTCTGATCGGCCTATGGTATCCTTTCCCGAAATCCGCGGATCCCTAATTCGGATATGCGGAAGCAAGCGGTCGAACCGAATTTAGGAGGCTTTTATGAAGAAATCCGTGACCCTGCTCCTTGCTCTAGCCTTGCTGGCAGTTGCAGGCTGTTCGCGAAAGCCTGAAGCGGCACCAGAAAAGCCCAAGGTAAAAATAGCCTTGATCATCGAATCCACCGTGGATGACAAGGGTTGGGGACAGGCCATGCACGACGCCATCGACGCGGTTCAGAAAAAGAACGGCGCGGCCATGGTGGAATACAACTACAGCGAAAAGATGAAACCCGTGGACGCGGGCTCCGCGGCCCGGCAGTACGCTTCCCAGGGTTTCGACATCATCATCGCCCACGGCTCCCAGTTCAAGAACCTCATCCTCGAACTGTCCGAGGAGTTCCCGAAGACCACCTTCGCCTTCGGAACGAACGCCGATGTCGGTCCGAAAAACGTCTTCACCTACATGCCCATGAGCGAGGAGACGGGGTACATCAACGGGGTCATCGCCGGCATGGTGACCAAGACGGGCATCATCGGCGTCGTGGGTCCCGTGGACGCGGGGGACTCCGCCCGCTACAACCGCGGCTTCTGGCTGGGTGTCAAGGCCGTGAACCCCAAGGCGGAGATCAAGGTGGCGCACACAGGCTCCTTCGCGGACTTCGTCAAGGCCGGGGAGCTTGCGCACACCCATATCAAGGCCAACGCCGACGTCCTCACCGGGGCGGCCCAGCAGGCGACCGGCGCCCTCCGCGCGGTCGCCGAGTACAAGGACAAGCCCATCTGGTGGCTCGGCCAGGATACCCTCCAGCTGGCAATGCCGGAAGGCTACAAAGTCATCGCCGCGGCCAGCTACGATTACGCGGCGGTAGTGGAGGCCATGATCGACAAGCGCCAGGCCGGAACTCTGGGCGGAGAGAACATCCCCCTGACCTTCCGGAACGGCGGATTCGTGTACAAATTCAACGACTCCGTGGGCCCCGTCCTGACCGAGGCCATCCGCAAGGCCGCCGAGCAGGCCAAGGCCGACATCACCGCCCAGACGCTCAAGCTCGACTGGCAGGCCGTAAAGTACTGACCATCCACTGAAAGCCGCCCGGGGCCCCGAGCCCGGGCGGTTTTCGTTTCCGGGGGCCTTCATGCAGTTCGAACCCATCCGCAGCCTCGAGCTTCGGGGCATAACCAAACGTTTCCCGGGCATTCTGGCCTGTGACCGCATCGACCTGGCGGTGGGCGAGCACTCCGTACGCGCCCTGGTGGGGGAAAACGGCGCGGGCAAGACGACCCTCATGAACATCCTGATGGGTCTGTACCAGCCGGACGAGGGCAGGATCCTCCTCAACGGCAGGGAAGTCCGCTTCCGGTCCCCCAACGACGCCTTCGCCCACGGTATCGGCATGGTGCATCAGCATTTCATGCTGGTTCCGAACATGACGGTCACGGAGAACGTGGCTTTGGGTATGAAGTCCTCCCACAAACCCCTGCTGCTGGATCTCGCGGCGGTCCGGAAGCGGATCCGGGAGATATCGGAGCGTCACGAACTCCCGGTGAACCCCGACGCCTATGTCTGGCAGCTATCGGTAGGCGAGCAGCAGCGGGTCGAATTGGTGAAAACCCTATGTCTCGGAGCCCGCTTCCTGATCCTCGACGAGCCCACCTCCGCCCTGACCCCCCAGGAGACGGATGAGCTGATCGAGCTCCTGAAGAAGATGTCCCGGGAGCTCTCGGTCATCTTCATCAGCCATAAGCTTCACGAGGTGAAGGCCCTGTCCGACACGGTCTCCATCCTGCGCCGGGGCCGCATCGTCTTCGAGGGGCGCACCGTGGATCATTCCCCCGCGGACCTGGCGGCCCTCATGACGGGCCACGAGGTGGCCCTGCCCTGCGTGGAGTGCTCCGACGTCGAGCCTACCGAGGGCCGAGGGCTCCTTTCAGTCCGGGACCTCCGGGTTCGGGGAGACCGGGGCAACCTGGCCCTGGACGGTGTGGGCTTCGACGTGGCCGCGGGCGAGATCCTCGGGCTGGCGGGGGTCTCCGGCAACGGCCAGCGGGAGCTGGCGGAGACACTGAACGGCCTGCGGCGGCCGG
>JBGSPT010000231.1:0-16834 GCA_041738475.1 Treponematales bacterium | reverse complement strand
CTTCGGCCAAGGCCGCCGCGCGGCCGGAGGCCGCCGCGACGTCCTGGTCCGAAGGCAGGACCACCAGACCCCGACCCGAGGGATCCTCCGAGAGAAGCCACTCGAACAGGGGGACCAGATAGATTAGCTCCCGGCCCGTGCCGATACGTACCTGGGCGGAAACGCTCTCCTTCCGCCGGTTCACGTGATCTACGATCTTTTCCAGGAAAGGATACGAAGTATCCGGTTCCCGCGCTTCCAGCGCGTGACACAGGCCTTCGTGGAGGCCCAGTTCATCTAGGTTCATTCGGTATCTCGCTTCGCAATAGGATATTGCCGCCTGCCGAACGGTCACGGCGGCGCGGTCCGTCGGGCCGCGGAGGCGCATGGAGCGCCGGTACGGGTCGTCGGTAGGGCGACGCCGTCGGGGAAAGGACTGCCGTTGCCGTAAGTATAGCGCCGGGCCTTAAAAAATCAAAGGTGGTTCACTTATCTTCCCGCATGTACGAGGTGCCCAGGGAGGCCGGGGCGCCGACTCGCTTGCTCAGGGTCTCCCACCAGGTGATCGCCACCAGGACGGCGATGGTGGCCAGGTAGGGCAGCATGTTCAGGAAACCCGCAGGGATATTCGTCCCCGAAGCCTGGAGCCGGAACTGCACGGCGTTGATGCCGCCGAAGATCAGGGCTCCCGTGATGGCCCGGGCGGGATTCCACATCGAGAAGATCACCAGGGCGATGACGATCCAGCCCCGGCCGCCGGTGATGTTCTCGGACCATCCGGGGGTGTAGGCCAGGGAGAGGTGGGCGCCGCCCAGGGCAGTCAGCATGCCGCCGACGATGGTGTACAGGTACTTGGCCCGGAACACGGGCACCCCCATGGCGTCCGCGGTGCGGGGATTCTCACCCACCGCCCGGAGCCAGAGGCCGTTCCGGGTTCGGTAGAGGTAGAACCAGGCCAGGGGTATCAGGATGTAGATCCCGTAGGTGAGGAAGTCCTGGTTCAGGAAGGCCCCCAGCACGGGGATCCGACCCAGGGCTCCGGCGTCGAGGGGAGCGAACCTGGGCCCCGTGAGGCCCACCAGGTAGCGGCCGTTGGAGACCGGCCCGAGGCGCTGTCCCAGGAAGCTGGCGAAGCCCGTGCCGAAGAGGGTGATCGCCAGGCCGCTCACCACCTGGTTGGCCCGCATGGTGACGGTCAGGAAGGCGTGGATCAGGGACAGAAGTCCGCCCACGGCCACGGCGGTCATGAGGGCCAGGGCCAGGCTTCCGGAGTAGTACACCACCGCGAAGCTGGTCACGGCTCCCATGAGCATGATGCCCTCGAGTCCGAGGTTCAGGATGCCCGCCCGCTCCGTGTAGGTCTCCCCGATGGTGGCGTACACGAGACTCGTGCCCGCCCTCAGGGTGATCGTCAGTATCGAGGTGATCAGGTCCATCATTCCGCTCCCCCGGCGCCCGCCGCCGGGTGCCGCACCGTCCGCTTGATCCTGTATTCCGTGAACAGGGATCCCGCCAGGAGGGGGAAGAGGATCATCCCCTGCATCAGGATGCCCATGGAGGCCGGAAGTCCCATCATCATCTGGACCTGGTCCCCTCCCACCAAGAGGGCGGCCATCAGGACGGCCACGAAGGGCACCGCCAGGGGATTGAGCTGGGCCATCCAGGCCACGATGATCGCGGTGTAGCCGTAGCCCAGGGACAGTCCCTGTTGGAGGCGCCGGGAGATGCCGGTCACCTCTCCCACTCCCGCAAGGCCGCAGAGGGCCCCGGAGACCAGGATGGCCAGGACGATGTTGCGTTCCACCGAGATTCCCTGGTACCGCGCCGCCTGGGGGCTGGCCCCGATGATCTTGAGCTCGAAGCCCCAGCGGGTCCGGTTCAGCACGAACCAGAGCACCAGGGCCAAGGCCAGGCCGAAGACCAGGCCCAGGTGGGCCCGTCCGGCGATCCGGGGCATCCAGGCGGCTTCCGGGAAGGGTTCTGTGCCCGGGAACCCGTAGCCCTTGGGATCCCGCCAGGGACCATAGTACAGGAATTCCGAGAACAGGATGGCCACGTAGTTGAGCATCAGGGTGACCAGGGTTTCGTCCACCTTCAACCGGGCCTTGAGGAGGGCGGGGATGCCCGCCCAGGCGGCTCCGGCCAGGCACCCGACCAGGATGACCGCGGGGAGGAGCAGGAAGGAGGGCATCCACCGGCCCCAAAAGACGGCCACCCACGTCGCCGCCACCCCCGCCAGGGTGAGCTGTCCCTCGGCTCCGATGTTCCAGAACCGGAGCTTGAAGGCCAGGGCCACTCCCAGCCCGGTCAGCATCAGGGGGATAGCCTTGACCAGGGTCTCCGTAAAGGCCCGGCCGCTCCCGAAGGCACCCCGGAACATGGCCCGGTAGGTGGCGGCCGGATCGGCCCCGAAGGCCAGAAGCAGGATCCCCGTGAGGATCAGGGATACGACGAAGGAAGCCGCGGGAACCAGGACCTGGGCGGTCCGGGAGATGTTCTTGCGCTTCTCGAAGAGGATGCTCATGTCGAGGTCTCCTTGCGTTCCACCCCCGCCATGAGGAGGCCGAGCTCCTCGGGATCCGCCTCCTCGGAGGGAAAGGTTCCCATGACGCGGCCTTCGTACAGGACGAGCACCGTGTCCGCCACGGACAGGAGCTCCTCGATGTCCTCGGATACCAGGAGGACCGCCATACCCGCGTCCCTCTGGGCCACCAGATCCTTTCGGACCGACTCGGTGGCGCCTATGTCGAGCCCCCGGGAAGGATACACGGCCACCAGGAGGCTTCTACAGGACTCGATCTCCCGGGCCAGGATGGTCTTCTGGATATTGCCCCCGGACAGGAACTTCACCCGGGTCTCCGGGGAGGGGGTCGTGATGCGGAAGAGTTCGATCATCCGGCGTGCCAGGTCCAGGATGCGGCGCGGAAGGAGCAGGACTCCCCGGGAGATGGGAGCGTCCCGGTAGCCCTTCATGGCCAGGTTGCTGGCCACGCTCATGTCCCCCACGGCGCCTACGGCGATACGGTCCTGGGGGATGTGGCTGACCCCGCTCCGGATGATCTGGAGGGGGGACTTGTTCGTGGTCTCCACGCAGTTGATGGAGATCCCCCCGGAGCTCACCGGCCGCAGGCCCGTGATCACCTCGGAGAGTTCCCGCTGGCCGTTCCCTGCCACCCCCGCTATGCCCAGGATCTCGCCGGCCCGGACCTTGAGGGACAGATCCCGCAGGGCCGGAAGCCCCCGGTCGTCCAGGGCGCGTACGTCCTTGAGCTCCAGGATGACGGCCCCGGGCTCGAAGGGCTTCTTTTCCACCCGAAAGAGGACCTCCCTTCCGACCATCAGCCGGGCGAGATCCCGGGGATCGGTCTCGGAAGTTACCTTCTCCACCACGACCCTGCCCTTCCGGAGCACCATCACCCGGTCCGAGAAGGTCATGACCTCCTCCATCTTGTGGGTGATGAAGACCGCGCTCTTTCCTTCCGCTTTCATACGCCGGACCACGGCATTGAGCTCCACGGACTCCTGGGGGGTGAGCACCGCGGTGGGCTCGTCCAGGACCAGGATCTCCGCCTTGCGGTAGAGCTGTTTGAGGATCTCGACACGCTGCTGCTCCCCCACGGAGAGCTGCCATACGTAGGCCTCCGGATCGACCCGGAGTCCGTATTTATCCGCCAGTTCCAGAACGGAGCGCTTGATTCCGGCCATATCGGGAACCATGGGCAGGCCCGCCATGCCCAGGACGATGTTTTCCGCCACGGTCATGGTGTCGACCAGCATGAAGTTCTGGTGGACCATGCCCACTCCGTGGGCGGCCGCGTCCCGGGGGGAGCGGATCTCGACGGTTTTGCCGTCGATGAGGATCTCACCCTCGTCGGGGCGGTACAGGCCCGCCAGGACGTTCATCAAGGTGCTCTTGCCCGCGCCGTTCTCACCCAGCAGGGCGAGGACCTCGCCGCGGCCCAGGCGGAGATCCACGCCGTCGCAGGCGACGACCCCCGGGAAGGATTTCCGGATGCCCCTCATTTCCACCAGGGGGACTGCCGCTTCCGTTGCGTTCATACGATTCACCTTGTCGAGCGGGATTGTCCGGTCCTCGGACTGCGGGGCACCGCCGGGGCCCCGCGAAAAAAACCTCCCCGGCTCGGGGGAGGCCTGCGGTACGGAGACCCGGCGGGCCTGACGGCGCCGCCGGGCGTTCCGAGCGTGACCTACTTGACCTTCCCGACGACGCCTTCCACGAACCAATCCATGGAGAGCATCTCGCCGTCGGTCAACTTGGCACCCGCGGCCACCTTCACGGCGCCGGTATTGTCCTTGATCGGGCCGTGGAACACGTCCCAGGTCCCGTCCAGGATCTTCTGCTCCGCGGCCTTGACCAAATCCTTCACGTCCTGGGGAACGAGGGGGCTGAAGTCCGCGAGGCGGACCACGCCGGCCTTGAGACCCTCCCAGTACTGGTGGGTGGCCCAGGTGCCGGCCATGGCCTTGCCGATGGTGTCCTTGTAGTAGGAACCCCAGTTCCACACCGGGCTGGTGAGGACGGTGTCGCCCACGAAGGCGCGCATGTCCGAGTCGTAACCGATGGAAAGCTTCCCGCGCTCCTTGGCGGCCTTCTGGGGCTCCACCGTGTCCTGGTGCTGGGCTATGATGTCGGCGCCGGCGTCCAGGAGGGCGACGGCGGCCTCGCGCTCCTTGACGGGGTCGTACCAGGTGTTCGTCCAGACCACCCGGACCTGGGCCTTGGGGTTCACGGAGCGGACTCCCAGGGTGAAGGCGTTGATGCCGCGGACGACCTCGGGGATCGGGAAGGCGGCGGCGTAGCCGATGATGTTGCTCTTGGTCATCTTGCCGGCCACGATGCCCGAGAGGTAGCGGGGCTGGTAGATCCGGCCGAAGTAGGTGGACATGTTGTCCGCGGTCTTGTAGCCCGAGCAGTGCTCGAACTTGACCTTCGGGAACTCCTTGGCGACCTCGACCATCGGGTCCATGTACCCGAAGGAGGTGGCGAAGATCATGTCGTAGCCTTCCTGGGCGTACTGGCGGATGATGCGGGTGGCGTCCGGGCCCTCCGGCACGTTCTCGATGTAGACCGTCTTGACCTTGTCCCCGAACTCGGCTTCCACGGCCTTGCGGCCCTGGTCGTGCTCATGGGTCCAGCCGAGGTCCCCAGGGGGGCCGATGTAGACGAAGGCGACCTTGTAGGGTTCGGCCTTGGCCGCGACGGCGGCGGGTTCGGCCTTCTTCGCGCAGCCCGCGATCAGGGCGGCGGCGAGGAGGATCCAAAGAAGATTCCACCTGTTCTTCATAAAGGGCTCCTTTGTGGTTTTGGAGATTCGCGGTTCCGTCCCGGCCCTCAAGGACCGGCGGGGGATCCCGGTGATTCTTTCTTAGGAGTAAACTACGCGCGGCCTGATATGTCAATTTATTTAGCGATTCAGGCCCGCCGCGGATGCACGGAAGGTCTAGCCGGAGGACTTGGCCGCCAGCTTTTCCTTGAACTTGGCTATGTTGATGATCGCCCGGACGTGGGTGCCCTCCCCGATCTTCTCCTTCTCGTCGAAGGCCTCGACCTTGAAGGAAAGCATCTTCCCGTCGACCGCCAGGAGTTCCGCCCGGGCGGTCACCCTCATTCCCAGGGGGGTCGCCGCAAGGTGCTTTACGTCCAGGTGGTAGCCCACCGTGACCTGTCCGGGCTCCAGGCGGGGATCCACCGCGGACAGGGCCGCCTCCTCCATGGCGAGAATCATCATGGGCGTCGCGTAGACCGGCACGCCTCCGGACCCGAGATGGGCCGCGGTATGCCGCTCCTCCACGATCAGGGTGCGCTCGCCGGTCAGACCGGGTGCGAGATTCGGCATGGAAACCTCCTGAAAACGGATGAAACCAGGGTAGATCGGGAATCGTTGACAGTCAACGGGAAGGGAGTGGACAGTGGACAGTGGACGGATATGGTCTACGGTGTTCGGAAGGCGACCTCGCTTTGGCGGGGCCGTTGACCACATAGCCCGGTTCGCCCTTCACTGTCCACCGACCACCGATATTGCCCTCCTTCCCCGCCCGCGCTACCCTTACCCCATGGAACCGAATCGCTGTCCCTGGGCCGGGACCGACCCGGACTATGTCCGCTACCACGACGAGGAATGGGGCGTTCCGCTCAGGAACGACCGGGCCCTGTTCGAGCTCCTTACCCTGGAGGGCGCCCAGGCCGGCCTATCCTGGATCACCATCTTGAAACGCCGGTATGGGTATCGCCGGGCCTTCGAGGGTTTCGATCCGGAGCGGATCGCCCGGTACGGACCCGCCGACGAAGCCCGTCTCCTCTCGGATCCCGGAATCGTCCGGAACCGCCTCAAGGTGGGATCCGCGGTCCGGAACGCCCGGGCCTTCCTGGCCCTCCGGGACGAAAAGGAATCCTTCGCGGACTATCTCTGGGATTTTACGGACGGACGGCCCGTGGTGAACCGGTGGAAGCTGATGTCCGAAGTCCCCGCCCGAACGGACCTGTCCGACAGGATTTCCGCGGACCTTAAACGCCGGGGCTTCAACTTTGTGGGGAGCGTGATCGTCTACGCATTCCTGCAGTCCGCGGGCCTCGTGAACGACCACCTGGTGTCCTGTTTCCGCTGGAAGGAGTGCCGGTGATGGGTTGCGAAGCACCCATACGGTGAAACCGTTTGCCGAGCGGAAGGATCGACGTGCCCGCCTTCGGCGGGCGGCGGCATCGCCATCCGAGGAAATGGAACGGGCCGCTTCAACGCGAAACGGCCCGTTCTTCTTTCAACCTCTGCCGGCGATGGGACTTGAACCCATACATCCTCGCGGATAGTGGATTTTGAGTCCACCGCGTCTGCCGTTCCGCCACGCCGGCCTGCCCGGTATTCATACACTCCCCATGGGTCGAGGTCAAGGGCGGGAGATTCCGGGTTGCCACGGGGGCAGCACTCGGTTAGGGTTCAGGTATGAGCGAGACGCGAACGGAACCGGCGTTCGAGTGCAGGCCCGGCTGCGGAGCCTGCTGCATCGCTCCCTCCATAGCCCCCGCTCCTCCGGCCCTTCCGAATGGGAAGCCCCCGGGCATCCCCTGTCCGCATTTGACCCGGGACTTTCGCTGCGCCCTCTGGGGTCGGCCGGAGAGGCCGGCTTTCTGCGGCTCCCTCCGTGCGGACCCCGAGATGTGCGGCGGTTCCCGGGAATACGCTCTCGCGTACTTGGCGGATCTGGAAGAAAAGACCCGCCCACGATAGGGGCGGGCCAGGATCGCCGGGCCGTCCGGAACTGGATGCGGGCGGGGATCAATCCCCGGGTACGAACCCCCTCTTGCCCGGATCGCGTTGGAGCATCGAGATCTTTTTCCAACGGATGCGTTCGATCCGCTTGGCGTTCTCCGTGCCCCGGAGCCGGTTGTAGCGGACTTCCCGAAGGTATTCCAGGTAACTCTCGTAGCGCCGATAGTCGAGGCCGCCCTCCGAAAGCGCCTCCTGCACCGCGCAACCGGGTTCACCGGAATGGCTGCAGTCCCGGAACCGGCACGCGCCGGCCAGGCCGGAGATGTCCGGAAAGGTCGCGTCGAGGCTTTCCTCGTCCGCCCACAGGGCCGCTTCCCGCAGTCCCGGAGAGTCCAGGAGCAGGGCCCCGCTCGGCGCCATGTACAGGTCCCGGCTGGAGGTCGTATGGCGGCCCCGCCCGTCGCTCTCCCGAACTTCCCGGGTCTTCCGGAATTCCCGTCCGAACAGGGCGTTGATCAGGGAAGACTTGCCGACGCCGGATTTTCCCAGGAAAAAACAGGTCTCGCGGGTAGAAAGCCGGCTCCGGAGCTCGTCCAGATTCAGACCCGTCCTCGCGGAGACCGGGATCACCTCGGCCCCGGGGGCGGAGGATTCGGCTTCCTCGAGGTACGGATTCGGATCCTCGGACAGGTCCGCCTTGTTCAGGACAAGGATCGGCCTGGCGCCGCTTTCATGGACCAAGGTCAGCAGTCGCTCCGCGAGGCGGGGCAGGAATCCCCGCCCGCCGTCCAGGGCGAAGATGAGGAGAATCACATCGAGGTTCGCGGCCAGCACCTGCTGTTCCTCCCTGTTCCCCGGGGCTTTCCGGGAAAGGACGCCCCGGCGGGGAAGCACCGTTTCGATGACCTCCCGGTCCCCCTCCTCCCGGCAGGCCACGAAGTCTCCCGTGACGGGGTAATCCGAGGGCAACGCGGCCCGGTAGGCGAAGGCGCCGGAGACGGCGGCCGTACGGGTTGTACCGCCGTCCGTCAGCGAATACGTTCCTCTGCCGCCGCCGATCACCCGGCGCACCGTCGATTCGGCGATCCCGTATGCGGACGCTTCGGCCCGACGGGGTTCGGACCATCCCCAGTCATAGAGGCTCATCCGGCACCCCCGACGGGCATCCCGGATGCCCATAGCTCCAGCGTCTTTCCCGCCGGGAAGGGGAGGCGGCTCAGTGGGAGGGCCGCCAGGGCGAACAGGAGAATCTCGTTATCCTCCCCGGAAACCCGGTTGGCCCGTATGAATCCGCATTTCCTGCATCGGTGGAGGATGGACCATTCGCCGGTTTCCTTGACCCAGATTCCGATGGGATCCATGGTTCCACGGCAGCCGCTTTTGCGATCCCCGGTCCGAATGTCCAGGTGCAGGCTGCGCAGGCAGGCGGGGCAATGATTGCGGTGTCCCGAAGGGGACGGCGGAACGGTGCGGCCGCAATGGCCGCAGATGAAGTGCGTTGGATAGTCCGCGTACTTGTCCGGTCTCGACATGGTTCGACTCTCTATAGATGGTTGTATGCGACAACAATCGGTGCGCTGAAAGCGTCCGATTCCGTTCAGAGTTCTACAGGGTTAGTCGATGGATGCCCGATGTCGGGAAAGCGGAGGAAACGCGTGCAGGATTAGAGCGGATGCGCCAGGAGGCGCTGTTCTATGACCCGTCGACGATGCGATTGCCGCCGAGGTTCATGGAACCGAAGTGCTGTTCCGGCCGGTTCCCCTATCTGCGGGCATCCGGGCGGGCAAGATCTGACATTAACGACCTCCTTGTGTTTATGTGTTTTACGGATACTATACCGATCCGATTTGCGAGGTCAACCCTTCGCCGCTTCATCCGTCGAGGATGCCCGGGAGGGGAACGGGGTGTCCCAAACCCGGCCGGGCGCTTGGAACAGCCCCTGCGATTCCTAGTTGTTCTTCAGCTCCGACAGCCTGAGCGGACGCGGGTCTTTGGGATCGTTCTCGACCCGGGCGAATTCCTCAAGGAGCTCCCTGCCCCGCTTGGACAGCTTGGCGGGCACCTGGATCATCACCTTGACGTACATGTCTCCCCGGCGTGAGTTGGAACTCCCGTGGGGTACCCCTTCCTCCCGGATCCGCAAGACCTTGCCGTGGGGGACGCCGGAGGGCACGGCGATGCTGATCTTCTTCCCCTCGATGGTCGGAACTGTGATCTCGGCTCCAAGGGCGGCCTGGGCTATGGTTACGGGCACGGCGCAGTACAGGTCGTAGCCGTCCCGTTCGAAGAACTCGTGGGGCCGCACGTGGATGAACACGTACAGGTCGCCGGGGGGGCCGCCGTTGGCTCCCGTGTCGCCCTGGCCGGGTATCTGGACGCGCTTCCCGTCGTCCACCCCCGCGGGGATGGTCACCTTGATCTTCTGCCGTTTTTTGGCCAACCCCGAGCCGGCGCAGTCCCTGCAGGGATTCTCGACGATGTATCCGTCCCCCCCGCAGGCGGGGCAGGGGGAGGCGATGGAAAAGAAGCCCGAGCTTCGCCGGACCTGGCCGGAGCCTTGACACTGGGGGCAGACCTTGCGTCCGCCTCCGGAAGAGGCTCCGGTCCCCTTGCAGGTGGGGCAGGAATCGTTCCGGGCGTAGGAGATCTCCACGGCGGTGCCGAAGACCGCCTGCTCGAAGGTGAGCTCCAGGTCGTACCGGAGATCCTGGCCCTTGCCGACCCCCGACCGGCTCCGGGCTCCCCCGGCGCGGCCGCCTCCGAAGAAGGAATCGAAGATGTTGGAGAAGTCCCCGAACCCGAAGATGTCCTCGAAGTCCCGGAAGACCGAGGAGAAGTCGTGCTGTCCCCCCGCTCCCCCGCCCATGCCCTCCACGCCGGCGAAACCGAACTGGTCGTAGGCGGCGCGCTTCTGGTCGTCCCCCAGAATCTCGTAGGCTTCCGTGGCTTCCTTGAAGCGCTCCTCCGCCGCCTTGTTCCCGGGGTTCTTGTCCGGGTGGTTGGCGATGGCCATCTTCCGGTAGGCCTTCTTGATGTCGTCCTTGGAGGCGTCCTTGGGAACCCCCAGGACCTCGTAGTAATCCCGTTTCGCCACGTGACGTCCTTATCGGATCTATGCCGGATCAGGCACCCCGGAAAGCCGGGGCCGCCGGGCCGGCGGGATCCTATTTCTTCTCGTCCTCGTCGACGACGCGGTAGTCCACGTCCTCCGCGGTCTTGGGTCCCTCGTCCGGCTCGGGCTGGCCCTGGGGTCCCTGACCGTCCCCGCCGGCCTGTCCGCCCTGGGCTCCCTGGCCGACGTTCTTGTAGATCTCCTCGGCCAGCTTGTAGGAAGCCTGCTTCAGGACCTCGATCTTCTCGCGCATCCGGGCGGGATCGTTGGATTCCACGGCCTCCCGGAGTTCCTTGATCGCCTTCTCGATGGCCTCGCGGTCGGAGGGGGTGACCTTCTCGCCGTACTCCGTGAGGGACTTTTCCGTGGCGTAGGCCAGGGTGTCAGCCTCGTTGCGGACCTCCGCGCGTTCCCTCTCCTTCTTGTCCTCCTCCGCGTGCATCTCCGCTTCCTTGACCATCTTGTTGATCTCGTCCTCGTTGAGCCCGCTGGAGGCCTCGATGCGGATCTTCTGCTCCTTGCCGGTCCCGAGATCCTTGGCGGAGACGTGGACGATGCCGTTGGCGTCGATGTCGAAGGTCACCTCGATCTGGGGCACCCCCCGGGGCGCCGCGGGAATGCCCACCAGGTCGAAACGGCCCAGGGTTCGGTTCTGGCCCGCCATCTCGCGCTCGCCCTGGAGCACGTGGATGGACACGGCGGTCTGCCCGTCGCTGGCGGTGGAGAAGATCTGGCTCTTCCGGCAGGGGATGGTCGTGTTCCGGGTGATGAGCCGGGTGAAGACCCCGCCCAGGGTCTCGATGCCCAGGGACAGGGGGGTCACGTCAAGAAGCAGGACGTCCTTGACGTCCCCGCCCAGGATGCCGCCCTGGATGGCGGCGCCCACGGCCACGGCCTCGTCGGGATTGACCCCCTTGGAGGGCTCCTTGCCGAAGAGTTCCCGGACGATGGCCTGGACCTTGGGGATGCGGGTGGATCCGCCCACCAGGATGACCCCGTCGATCTGGGACGCGTTGATGCCCGCGTCCTGAAGGGCCTTTCGGCAGGGGTCCTTGGACTTCTCCAGGAGGTCCTCGATCAGGCGCTCGAAGTTGGCCCGGGTCAGGGATTTCTGGAGGTGCTTGGGCCCCGAGGCGTCGGCGGTGATGAAGGGGAGGTTGACCTCCGCCTGCTGGACGTTGGACAGCTCGATCTTGACCTTTTCTGAGGCTTCCTTGAGGCGCTGGAGGGCCATCTTGTCCTGGGACAGGTCGATGCCCGAGTCCTTCTTGAACTCGTCGATCAGCCACTGCATGATGCGGCGGTCGAAGTCGTCGCCTCCCAGGTGGGTGTCGCCGTTCGTGGACTTGACCTCGAAGACCCCCTCCCCCAGCTCCAGGATGGAGATGTCGAAGGTACCGCCCCCCAGGTCGTAGACGGCGATGACCTTTTCCTTCTTCTGGTCCTTGTTGAAGCCGTAGGCCAGGGCCGCGGCGGTGGGCTCGTTGATGATCCGCTTGACCTCGAGGCCCGCGATCTTCCCGGCGTCCTTGGTGGCCTGGCGCTGGGCGTCGTTGAAGTACGCCGGCACCGTGATCACGGCCTCGGTGACGGTCTCGCCCAGATAGTCCTCGGCGGTCTTCTTCATCTTCTGGAGGACGAAGGCGCTGATCTCCTGGGGGGAGTACTGCTTGTCGGAGACCGCGACGCGCACGTCGTTCTGGTGGGAAACGACCGTGTACGGCACGAGCTTGATCTCGGTCTGGACCTCCTCGATGCGCCTTCCCATGAAGCGCTTGATGGAGTAGACCGTGTTCTCGGGATTCGTGATCATCTGGTTCTTCGCGGGCTGGCCCACCACGCGTTCGCCCTTGCCGGTGAAACCGACGATGGACGGGGTGGTGCGCTGACCCTCGGAGTTCGCGATGACCAGGGGCTCTCCGCCTTCCATCACGGCCACGCAGGAATTGGTGGTGCCGAGGTCGATGCCTATGATTCTACCCATTTCCGTACTCTCCTTATATTCCTCTACGGCGCATAGTACTCAGGTTCACTTGGATTCCCCCGCGGATGGGGGCGGCGCGTCCGGCGCCGGGGCTTCCGGAGCGGTCCCGTCGGGCATCCGGACCTTCACCCGGGCGGCCCGGAGGACCCGCCCGTGCAGCTTGTAGCCCTTCTGGAACTCCTCGGCCACCACGGGATCCGCCACGGGGCCCTTCTCCATGGCCACCGCCTCGTGGATGTTCGGGTCGAAGGAGGTTCCCGCGGAATCGTACCGGGCGAGCCCGTATTTGCCCTCCAGGGTGGACAGCATCCGGTTCCGGACCATCACGATGCCGTCATGGAGCACCTGGAAGTCCCGGGAGACCTCGGAGCTCGAGACCGCACGATCGAAATCGTCCAGGATGCCCAGGAGGTCCTGGAGCAGGGCGGAGTTGGCGAACTGGACCGCGTCGTCCTTCTCCCGGAACATCCGCTTCCGGAAGTTCTCGTAGTCCGCCAGTTTTCGCAGATACTGGTCCTTGAGCTCGGAATTCTCCGCCTGCAGTTCCGCCGCCCGTTTCTGGGCTTCCGCCAGCCGGGCTTCCAGGATGCGGGCCAGATCCTCGGTGGCTTCGCAGGCATCCTCGGGCAGGGGGCCCGCCCCGACGGCGTTTTCCGGTGCTGCGGGATTTGATTCGGTTTTGCTCTCGATCTTGGACGTCTTGGACATTCGATCACCTGGTATGGGGAATAATGTATCCATAAAATACCCAGGATGTTTTTTCAGGGTCAAGGGAAAAGCGCCGGAAGGGATCCGGCGCGCCGCCGCTCCGCCGGGCGTCGGGGCGGGGAGCTTGGGTCCGGAGGGCCCCGAACCTTGACTTTCCGGGGTGGGGCGGTAACATTTGAAGCAGAGGAATTCCAGAGGAGCCTTCGTTGCAGCTTCAGAAGCCGGTGCTGATACAGGAACAACGCCAGAAACTCAGCCCCCAGATGATCCAGTCCATCCGGCTTATGGCTCTGCCCCTCCCGGAGCTCAAGGACGAAATCCAGCAGGAGATTGAGGCCAACCCGGCCCTGGAGGTTCTGGAAGACCGGTCCACGGTTTCCCTGGAATCCTTCCCCGAAGAAAGGGAGTCCGATTCCGACGCCGCCCGGGTCTACGAAAACGCTTCGGATCCCGGATACGGCCGGGGCAGAGACCCCGACGCCGACTCCAAGCGCATGTTCCTGGAAGGCGCCATTTCCCGGGCGGAGACTCTCCAGGAGCATCTCCTGTGGCAGCTCCGGCTCCAGCCCGTGCCGGAGCGCGTGCGTTCCGCGGCGGAAAACCTGATCCAGAACCTGGACAGCGAAGGGTTCCACAAGGAGGATCCCCGCCTGGTCTGCCGGGACGCGCCGGAGGACGCCTTCAAGTCCGCGCTCTCCCTGGTCCGGGGCTTCGAGCCCGTCGGGGTCTGCACCTCGGACTACCGGGAGTCCCTGATCGTCCAGGCGGAACTGTGCCCCGAGGCCCCGCCCCGCACCGTGGAGGTCCTCCGGGACCATATCGAGCTCCTGGAAAAGGGCAAGCACGAGGATATCCGCAAGCGCCTCAAGCTCTCGGAATCCGACCTTTCCGCCATCCTCTCCTTCATCAAGACCCTGAATCCATTCCCCGGCAGGCTCTACTCCTCCACGGAGCCCCAATATGTCATTCCGGACATCCAGGTGAAGCTCAAGGACGGGGAGTTCGTCATCGTCCTGAACGACGAGGAGATACCGGTCTTGGGCATCAACCCCTTTTTCGACCGGCTGGCGGAGGAGAAGCACGACCGGACCACGGACGTCTTCGTCAAGGAGAACATCCGCCGGGCCAAGTGGTTCATCCAAAGCATCCACCAGCGGAACAAGACCCTCCTCAAGGCGACCCGGGCCATCGTGGAGTTCCAGCGGTCCTTCTTCACCAAGGGACCCAAGCATCTGGCGCCCCTCACCCTACGGGACATTGCCGGGGAAGTCGGGGTCCACGAGACGACGATCTCCCGGCTGGCCAACCGGAAGTACATCCAGACCGACTGGGGCATTTTCGAGCTGAAATACTTCTTCACCAACTCCATCTCCGGGGCCGGGTCCTCGGGGTCACGGTTTTCCAAGGAGGGGGTCAAGCAGGTCATCAAGGAAATCATCGAAAACGAGGCCCGGGCCATGTCCGACCGGGATATCGCCGACCAGCTCTCCCGCAAGGGCATCAACCTGGCGCGGCGGACCGTGGCCAAGTACCGGATGGAACTGAACATGGACTCCTCCTTCGGCCGGAGGCACGAGTGAGGTCGACCTCGGGCCGAAGTCGACGCGGAATGAAGCTGCAGCCGGCGCGTTCGCTGCCGGCACCCGGGAATCACGATACGCTAGGAGGTGCGCATGAACGTCGATGTACGGTCCGTCCACTTCGATCTGGGGGCTCCCACCCGGGACTACCTGGACAAGAAGCTCGAGCGCCTGAACTTCGCCAAGGATACCATCGTCACGGTTGACTTCGCGTTCACCAAGGAAAAGGATTTCATCTGCGAGTCCACCATCCACTTCCGCTGGGGACATCAGGCCCATATCCAGGAGCGGGATTTCGAGCTGGCCGCGGGCATCGACAAGCTGATAGACAAGATGGAAATGAAGGTCCGGAAGGAAAAGGAGAAGGTGCAGGATAGGAACAAGTAAACAGTGGACAGTGGTCGGTGGACGGAATTGATGCGACAGGGTTGATGGAAGCACCCGCTTCAGCGGGGACGTTGTCCGTCGACCCGTGAATCACTTCCGTCCACTGTTTACCGTCCACCGCTTACCGTAGTACACTCCCCCGAGCATGGATACCGTCCGGTTCTCCGTATTGGATCTCCTCAACCTGGACCTCCGGGAGCATAACGCCCTGAACCTCCGCTGCATCGGGGGGCGCAAGGGCCTGGGGAGGCAGATCTCGGTGCCGGACCTGAACCGGCCCGGCTTGGCCCTCTCGGGATTCTTCGACGCCTTCGCCTTCCAGCGCATCCAGGTTTTCGGCCGTGGGGAGTACGCCTACCTGGAAAAGCTCGAAAAGGAAGGCGGGCTGGATACGGCCAAACGGGTCTTCGAGTTCGAGATGCCCTGCTGCATCTTCACCCACAGCCTGGCCCCCCAGGCCGAGTTCCTGGCTTCCGCGGAAGCCGCCAACTGCCCCATCCTGCAGACGGACCTCTCCTCCAGCGAATTCGTCGGCCGCATCCTCCGGGTGCTCTCGGACATCTTCGCCCCCAAGACCTCCATCCACGGAGTTCTCGTGGAAGTCTTCGGGATCGGGATACTCCTGTCCGGGGATTCCGGGGTGGGCAAGAGCGAGACGGCCCTGGAGCTGATCGAGCGGGGGCACCGTCTGGTGGCGGACGACGTGGTGGAAATCCGCTGTGTCAACGGCAACTACCTCATGGGCCAGGGGGCCAACAAGATCGTCGGACACCATATGGAGATCCGCGGCCTGGGGATCATCAACGTGACCCACCTCTTCGGCGTGGGGGCGATCCGGGACAAGAAGCAGATCCAGCTGGTCTGCAACCTGGAGGAGTGGGACGCGGACAAGGTCTACGACCGGATCGGCACGGACGAGAAGACCGTGGACATCCTGGGGGTCATGGTTCCCCAGCTGGACATTCCCGTCAAGCCCGGTCGGAACATCCCCATCATCATCGAGACCGCGGCCATGAACGAGCGGCTCAAGAAGATGGGCTACCACTCCGCCAAGGAGTTCAACCGCAACATCCTGCGATGGCTGGAGAGCGAGAACGCGAGGGCCGTGTACTTCGGCCAGGACGACATCCTATGAAATGCCGCCGAGCGAGGAATCCATGACCGAGAAGTCCGTCTCCATCAAGAACCGCGCGGGCATCCACGCGCGCCCCGCGGCCCTCATCGTCCAGACAGCCTCCAAGTTCAAGTCCAAGATCTTCATCGAGAAGAACTCGGACCGGATCAACGCCAAGTCCATCATGGGCATCATCACCCTGGGGGCGGGCTTCGGGGTCGAGCTCCGGATCCTGGCCGAGGGGGAGGACGAGGCCCAGGCCGTGGAAGCCGTGGCCCTCCTCTTCGACAGGAAGTTCGAGGAGGAATGAGCGACTCCGAGGGGCCGGGTCCGGCGCCCCGGTTCGGACTGGCCGCCCTCGTAGCCGCCTTCGCCCTGGTCTCCGGGGGATCCTTTCTCCTGGCCCGGGCGGCCCTCCTTTCCGGATCGCCGAGACCCGGCACTCCGGTCCTGGTGTATGCCGCCCTGCTGGCCGCCGTTCCCCTTTCCCTTCTGGGAATCCTGGCGTTCCGCCTTCGCCGGGTGATCGTGGATTTCCGGCTCCGGACCTACGGCAGCCGGCTCCGTGCCAAGCTGGCCCGGCAGTTCCTCCTGATCGCCTTTTTGGCCTCGGTCCCCCACGGGGTCTTCCTGGGGGCCCTTTTACGGGTGGCCGTGACCGCGCCGTGGTCGTCGGACACGATGGATGCCCTGGATGCGGGCTTCCGGGTCGCCGTCGCCTACCAGGAGGAGCGGCTGTCCCGG
>JBGSPT010000219.1:0-1612 GCA_041738475.1 Treponematales bacterium | reverse complement strand
GGCCAGCGCCAGGACCGCCGTGCAGGCGAGGATCAGCATCCGGCCCGCCTTCCGGGCCGCCGCCCCTCGTGTCCGCCGGATATCTTCCGCATCTCCCATCGCTCCTCCACTGCTCTCTTGTCCTTCCTTCTCTATCTTGTTCATCGCTCTTCCATCTTGTCCATCCTGTCGGATTTATCCGGAAATATTCTTCAGGGCTTTTTCCCCAGCCCGACAAGGTAGGTCTCGAAGCTCTCGGCCCGGCAGGCCTTGGGCTTGAAGCCCCGGGCCGTCTCGAAGCGGTCCTTCAGCGCTGCAAGCAGGTCCCGCTCCCCCCCGCCCTGAAAAAGCTTGGCCACCAGGTGACCCCCGGGTGCCAGGAGGTCGTCGGCGTAGTCGACAACCGCCTCCACGATCGCCTCGGACCGGCCGGTGTCCACTGTCCGGTCCCCGGAGGTGGAAGGCGCGGCGTCGGAGAGGATGAGGCCGTAGGGACCCCGTTCCGCAAGGGCCGCCCGGACCGCCGGGTCGTAGAGGTCCCCCTGGAGGAAGAAAAAATTGCCGAAGGGAGGCTTCATCCCCAGGGGAGAGAGGTCCACGGCGGCCAGGTACCCCGAACCCTTCAGGAAGCGGAGGACCCAGAGGGACCAGCTGCCCGGGGCGGCGCCGATGTCCAGGACCCGGGTGCCGGATTTCAGGAGCCTGAACTTCTCCTGCATCTCCGCCAGTTTGTAAACCGACCGGGCCGGGTAACCCTCGCTTTTTGCCTTCAGGGTCCAGTGGTCCGGCTTCGCGTAGCTGTTTCCCGACATGCGCCCCTCCGGTCAGGTTCCCGGGGCCGGTCCGGCTCCGGTCCCGCCCACTTCTGCCTTCATCCCGGTCCTGGTAGAATGACCTATGCGTCCAGAGTATACGGAAATCCTTGCAAAGATAGAAGCCGAGATCGCCCGGGAGCTCCCGGAAGTCCCCGCCGACGCGTGGATGGAGAGCCGCTTCGGCCCCCTGGCTTCCCTGCCCTCGGATCCGGACCGCCGCGCCGTGACCGCCCCGGGCCGGGAGCTCGTACTCCGGGGAGGCAAGCGCTGGAGGCCCCTCCTGCAGGTCCTGTGCGCCCGGGCCTTCGGCCCCGGCGACCTGGCCCTGGCACTGGCCCCCCTTACGGAGATCGTGCACAACGGGACCCTCATCGTGGACGACATCGAGGACGGGGCGGAAGTCCGCCGGGGCGGTCCCGCGGTGCACCTGGTGCACGGCCTGGACGCGGCGGTCAACGGCGGAAACCTGATGTACTTCCTGCCCCTGGCCCTCCTGGAGGAACGGGTCCCCGACCCGGGCCTGCGGGCCCGGCTCTACGGGGCATACGCCGCCCAGCTCCGCCGGGTCCACCTGGGCCAGGCCCTGGACATCTCCTGGCACCGGAACCCCGGACACCTGCCCACGGAACGGGAGTACCTCCTGATGTGTTCCCTCAAGACCGGGGCCCTCTCGGGCCTGGCCGCCCGGATCGGCGCCCTTTGCGGAGGAGCCCCGGACGCCGCGGCGGACGCCCTGGTCCGGGCCTTCGAGGAAGCCGGGGTGGCCTTCCAGATCCTGGACGACGTGCGGAACCTGCGGACCGGGAATCCCGGCAAGG
>JBGSPT010000198.1:0-4502 GCA_041738475.1 Treponematales bacterium | reverse complement strand
CCGGCGCAGCCGGACCCACGCTACATTCCATACGGAAAGAGCGCGCCCTGCTTGTCCCGGAGGCGCTCGGCGATGGTGGAGGCTATGGCCCGGAAGTCCGCGGACTCCTCCACGAAGTCCAGGCGGTCCCCGGGTACCACCAGGACCGGGGCGCGGTCGAAGCCCTCGATCCACTCCTCGTAGAGCCGGTTGAGGCCAGCCAGGTACTCGTCCGGTATGGACGCCTCGAAATCCCGGCCCCGCTTGGCGATCCTCCTCTTGAGGGTCGGGACGGAGGCCCGTAGGTAGATGACCAGATCCGGCGGGGGCAGAAGATCCGCCACGGTGGTGTAGAGTTCCCGGTAGGTAGACCAGTCCCGATCGCTCAGGGCGCCCTGCTCGTACAGGTTTCGGGCGAAGACCTCGGCGTCCTCGTAGAGGGAGCGGTCCTGGACCACCGAGCAGGGATCGTCCATGAGGGCCCGATGGGTCTTGACCCGGTGGGTCAGGAAGAAAAGCTGGCTCTGGAGGGCCCAGCGCCCCATGTCCGCGTAGAAATCCGTGAGGTAGGGATTCTCCGCCACGGGCTCGTAGTAGGGCCGGAACCCGAGACGCCGGGCCAGGAGGCCGACCAGGGTCGACTTGCCCGCCCCGATGTTCCCCGCCAGGACCAGGTACTTCTTCATCCTCTCTTTTTCTTGACGTCCTCGGCCTTGCGGGAGATCCGGTTCCACACCGCCGAGAGCCCCATGGCCTTCTTGGCCGCCGTAAGGGTGGCCCGGGCCTCCTCCCGCATCCGGAGGGTTCCGTCGTACACCACCTCGTCCGCAAGGCCCGACCGGGCTTCGTATCTGGACCGGCGTTCCCGCAGGGGGTCCAGGAAGGCGTTCAGGGCCTTGGCCAGCTTCTCCTTCACCTCCACGTCCCCGACCTTGCCGGCCCGATACCGGGACTTGAGGTCCTCGACCTCGGCCTTGTCGGGGTTGAAGGCGTCGTGGTACTGGAAGACCGGGTTGCCCTCCACCGTGCCCGGAACGTCCGCGCTGACCCGCTTGGGGTCCGTGTACATGGACATGACGCGCTTGTGCACGGTCTTTTCGTCGTCGGACAGGAAGATGGCGTTGTTGAGGCTCTTGGACATCTTGGCGTTCCCGTCCAGGCCGACCAGGGAGCCGAACTCGCCCTCCATGACGTCGGGCACCGGGAAGACCTCGCCGTAGAGGTTGTTGAAACGCCGGGCGATCTCCCGGGTCAGCTCCACGTGGGCCACGTTGTCCTTGCCCACAGGAACCAGGTGGGCCCGGGGCAGGAGGATGTCCGCGGCTTGGAGGACCGGATAGCCCAGGAGTCCGAAGGGCATCTCGTCCAGGCCTGCCCCCCGGGCCATGTCCTTCAGGCTCGGGATCCGGGACAGCCGGGGCACGGTGACCAGGTTCTGGAAGAAGAGGGACAGCTCCACCACCTCGGGCACCGCGGATTGGAGGTAGATGACGCTCCGGGCCGGGTCGATGCCGCAGGCCAGGTAGTCCAGGACCGCGGAGCGGACGTTATCCGCCAGGCCCTCGATGTTGTCCTTCTCGGGCTTGGTGGTCAGGGTATGGAGGTCCGCGATGATGAAGAAGCAGTCGTACTCGTCCTGAAGCCGGACCCGGTTGGCCAGGGATCCGACGTAATGCCCGAGATGGAGCTTTCCGGTGGGGCGGTCCCCCGTGAGGATGCGCTTGCGTTCCATGATGCCGTCCTGTGTCGCGATTTCGTCGGTGCTTCGCGCGGCGCCGCGCTTCCTTGCGGGAAACCCGCGAGCCGGCCCCGGTTCGTCCCGGCGTCCGGGGGATCATAGCGCGGGAAGCCGGGGTCGGGCAACAGGAGGCGGGTCAGGCCCGGTCTTCCAGCCGGTCGTCGTCGAAGACCACGGTGCAGGTGAACCCCGGACCGTTCCGGAATCGGAGCGTGCCGTGCAGCTGGCCCTCCGCCAGGATTTTTGCGAGCCGCAGTCCCAGCCATTCCCGGGGCATATGGTCCGGGTCCGCCTCCAAACCCGGTCCTTCGTCGGAGACCGCCATCTCGACCCGCCCGTCCTCAAGCCTCCGGGCGGAGACGGTGACTCGGCCGCCCCCGCCCGGGGCCGTCCCGTGGGTCAGCGCGTTGTCCACCAGGTCCGCCAGCAGGATTCCGCAGGGAACCGCGGCGTTGATGTTCAGATCGACGTCCCCGACTTCCAGAACCGGCTCGACCGACGGGCCGACTTTCGCGCTGTGGCCCGGCTTGGCCAGGAACCGGGACAGGAATTCCCGGAGAGAGACGCGGGATATGTCCCGGGCGGAGTACAGGCTGGCGTGCACCGCGGCGATGGCGGAAACCCGCCGGCGCATCCTCGCCACGAGATCGTCCACACGGCGGTCCTCGTCCCGGTCCGCTTCGAGCATGAGCAGGGACAGCACCACCTGGAGGGTGTTGTTGATTCGATGGAAGAGCTCCTGGATCAAGAGGTCCCGCTCCGCGATGGAGGCACGGAGCCCCTCCTCCGCCCGCTTCTCCTCGGTCACGTCCCGGATGATTCCGAACAGACGCTTCTTTCCCCCGTCCCAGAGGGCCCGGGAACGCACGTCCAGGACGGCCCCGTCGCTCCTCCTGCGGATCTTGAACTCTATGTCGTAGGGGACGCCCCGGAGGATGTGGTCCTCCCGGGCCTTGTTCAGGAGGGGACGGTATTCGGGGAGGGGTATCGTTTCGATGTCCCCGACGGTCAGGTTGTCCCGGGGGACCCCGTAGATCCTGGCCGCCCCTTCGGATCCCGTCACGACCTTGGTCGCGTAGTCGAACTCCCAGCTCCCGATCTTGGCCATCTCCTCGGCCCGCTCGAGCAGGAAGGCGCTCTTGCGCTCCCGGGCCGCGGTTTCCGCCTGGGCCGTGATGTCCCGGCAGATCATGACGAGGACCGGGCCGCCTCCGGCCTCCAGACGGGAAGCGGACAGCTGGTACCTGCGCTCTTCGCCGGACTTGGTACGGAGGCGGGCCTCGAAGCCCCGGACCGTCGGTTCGGCGCGCAGCAGCTCGGCGAACCGGTCGCGTTCCCCGGGATCGACCCAGATGCCCAGGGCCAGGCTGGACTTTCCGAGCGCCTCCTCCCGGGTATACCCGCTCTGCTCGACGAAGGCGGGGTTGACCTCGATGAACACCCCGTCCTCGAGGGAGGACACGGTGATGATGTCCGGGGTGGCTTCGAAGACGGCCCGAATGAGCCGCCCGCGGTCCTGGATCGCCGAATCGTCCATGAATCAAGTTTCGCTGTTTTCCGAGGGAAATCAAGCCGTCCGCGGTTCCGCACCGGGGGGGTACCGCACTCCGTTCCGGCAAGATCGACGAAGCCCTTCGGGCTTCGTTGCCGTGACGAACTACGGGCCGCCCCCGGCCCGTAGTTCGTCACGCCTAGTCCTCCAGGAACAGCCCTCCGCCGCCCAGGGACTCCGCCTTGGAGCCGAAGAACTGTCCCAGGGGGGATCCCGCGGAGGCCCACTTGAACAGGAGGAGCGCCCGGCGCACGTAGGCCAGCTTGTCGGCGACCCCCGCGGATTGGGCCCGATACGACTCGAAGAAGGCGTCGGTAGTTCTGCCGTCGGGCAGGGTTCCCGCGCCGAGGCCCCGCTCGTGGTAGGCGGAGAGTTCCCGGAGGCGGAAGAAAGGCCGCTCGAGCCTGAACAGGGCAGCCAGGCAGTCGAAGAGCACCGGAGCCAGGGCCTTCTTTTCCGGGATCCAATCCGTGAACTTCGGCTCCCCCCCGGCTTCCCGGGCCACCGCCCAGGCGTCCAGCACGGGAGCCTGGGCTCTTAGGCCTGCATAGGCCGCGTCGAAGACGGGCAGGGCCTCGGCGTATCGCCCGGCGAATCCGGCGATGACCTTGGGCGCCCGGGCCTCCAGGGACTTCTGGCCGTCGTCGACCCAGGCCACCCGGTAATCCGCCAGCGTTTCCAGGGCTACCAGGTCCTCCCGGAGGACCTCGCCCGCGGGCTGGGAGACGACCCGGCCGGGTTGTGCGTAGCCCCGCTCCCCCGAATCGTCGCTCACCTCCACCCGGCCTTCCGCGCAGGTGACCAGCAGGGCCCCGTCGGGGATGGTGTTGACGATGAAGGTGGTGCCCCGGACCCCGAGGACCGCGGTGTCCGTGCCGACCTTGAATTGACCGTCCGCGAGCTTTTCCACCTTCACGGCCACGGAACCCGCCAGGAGCTGAAGCACCGTCTTCCGGGCGTCGTCGTCGGACAGGGCGGATTCATAGTAGAAGGCCGTGTTCTCCGCCAGGCGGATCTCCGCGCCCCCGGGGCTTCCGGGGTCCAACTCCAGGGTAGCCCGGCTCTTCGGACCGGTCTGAAGGACGTCGAAGTTCTCCACCACCTGCCCGATGTCGGCGGGACGGGGAGCGGCGCCGCCGCGGTGCAGGGTGACCGATCCTTCCGCATAGACCAATTCCCCCACCCTGCGGGGAGCTTCTTGGGCCGCTCCGCCCGGGGCCGCGGGACCCGGCC
>JBGSPT010000175.1:0-2068 GCA_041738475.1 Treponematales bacterium | reverse complement strand
CCGAGATCGGCTCCCAGGCCCTCGTGCTGGACGGGATCGTCCAGCCCGCCGGGCGCCCCATGCCCGCCTGGGACCGGCTCCTGCCCTACTTCCCCGAAGACAGCCCGAAACCCCTCCTGGCCGATGGCTCCCGGAATCTGCGTCTCCGTCTCTGGTGATCCCGGGCGCCCGACCGCGGAACGAGGAACGGCGGCCAGGCTCGGGAATCGAGCATTTGACAGTAATTCTGTCCGGGTTTATCCTGGGACTACGATAGGGGGTCGATATGGAAGGCAAGGCCAGGATCGGAATCATCATCTGCGACCGGTACCGGAGCTGCGCGGGGGGCAAGTGCTTCCGCTCATTGAGGAACCGGGAAGGGGCCTTCTCCCGGTACAAGGACCAGGAGGCCGAACTGGTCGGATACACCAGCTGCGGGGGCTGTCCCGGCGGCAACATTGAGTATGCCGGGGAGGAGATGGTCAAGAACGGAGCCACGGTCATCCACTTGGCCACCGGCCTGGTCGTGGGCTACCCCCCCTGCCCTAGCATCGATTACTTCGCCCGATTCCTCCGGGAGAGATACAAGGTCGAGGTCGTCGTAGGAACCCACCCGATCCCCACCAAGTACCTGGACATGCATACTAAACTGGGAACCTGGAACGCCCCGGAGTGGAAACCCCGGATCCAGCCCACCCTTTCAGAACCCGCGGTCCGGGACGCCTACAACTGAGACCCCGCTAGGCCTCGGCCGCCCGGGACACCGATCCCGGGAGTCTCGAAACCGCCTCCCCCGTTGAAGGCTTGACGTATTATCAGCATATGCCTATATTGTCTTTAGGATGTTTTTGAGCATTTGCTATTTTCAACGCGTCGTAGGCGCGGATACTCAACCGATCGCGAGGAGGCGGATATGCCTGGAATGGATGGAACGGGACCGGCCGGAGCCGGCCCGATGACGGGCAGGGGCTTCGGGGCCTGTGCCGGCGGCCGCGGGACGGGATGGGGATACGGCCCGGGGATGGGCAGAGGACTCGGCCGCGGATTCGGACCGGGCCGGGGTTCGGGCTATGGACCGGGATTCGGCCGGGGCATGGGTCGCAGGATGGGATGGTTTTCCGTCGGGTACGGACAGGCCGGCGAAGGGGCCGCGACGAACATAAAGAGCGTGCTGGAAGAACGGCGCGACATCCTCCGGGCGGAACTCGAGAGGACCGAAGACCTCCTGAAGAACGCCCCGGTCTCCCCGGAGGGGGACAAGGAAGCGTGAGCCGGCCGCTCACCATCGCGGTGGCCAGCGGAAAGGGCGGCACCGGGAAAACCACCGTGGCCGCCCACCTGGCGGAAGCATTGTCCCGGCTCGGAAAGACGGTACTCGTCGATCTGGACGCGGAAGCCCCGGACGCTTTGGGATACTTCCCGGAGGCCCGCCTGGCCGAGGATCCTCGGGCGGTGACCGTTGCGGTTCCACGGGTGGACGCGGGGCGCTGTACGGGATGCGGGCTGTGCGCCCGGGCCTGCCGCTTCGGCGCCATCGTCGTGTTGGGGGGTGTGGTGACCATCGACGAGGCCGTGTGCAAGGGCTGCGGACGATGCACCGCCCTCTGCCCGGCGGGCGCCCTGTCGGAGACGGACCACGTGGTCGGCACGGCGTCGAGGCACTCCTCCGGGGACCTGGAGATCCTGGAGGGACGTCTGGTGGTGGGCGACATCCGGGCCGTGTCGGTCATCGAGGCGGTGAAACGGCGGGCCGCGGGGATTCCCGCGCTCCGGGTCCGGGACTGCCCGCCCGGTGTGTCATGCCCCGCGGTCCACGCCCTGGAAGGAGCGGATTTCGCCGTCCTGGTGGCGGAACCCACGGAGTTCTCCCTCCACGACCTGGACGCGGCCGTCCGGCTGGTGAAATCCCAGGAGATACCCGCGGGAATCGTGGTGAACAAGGACGGGTTCGGAACCGCGGACCTGGACTCCTTCGCGGAAAGCAGAGGCCTGCCGATCCTGGAGCGCATCGGTTTTTCCCGGGACCGGGCCCGGGCGGGGGCCGCGGGCCGGCTTTGGGACCGGGATCCCGAAGCCCGGGAGGCCGTCG
>JBGSPT010000165.1:0-3001 GCA_041738475.1 Treponematales bacterium | reverse complement strand
GCCGCGGGCGGGTGGCCGTCCCGGGGCGCCGGGGCCGAGCAGGCGGCAAGGACGATGGAAACCGCGATAGCGGAAGCCGAGGCGAGCCGTCCGCGGCGGCAGCAATTGCGCATGGGGAGAGTGTAGCGCGGGGTGAGGCGTCCGACGCATCCTGAAGTGGAAATTACTACGCCCTCTCAACCCGTCCCGTTCAACCCTGCGGGGAATCTCAGGGTCGTCCGGTAGCCCCGGGTTCGATCGACGGACAATGTACCCCGCAGCTGGGCGGCCAGGGCTTCAACGAGACGCAGGCCTAGGCCGTTCTTGTCGGGCGATGTTCCGGGGGCGGCAGCGTGCCCGTCGGGATCCCGGTTCTCCTGGACCGGGTCGTCCCCGCAGGCTCCGTCGTCTCCCACGGCCAGGACGTACGCTTCCCCGTCATTGGTCAGAGAAAGTTCGATCGAGCCGGTCTCCCGTCCGATGAAGGCGTGCTTCATGCAATTGGACACGAGCTCCGCGACCACCAGGCCCAGGGGCACCGCCTGGTCGATGCTCAAAGCTACGTCTCCGGACCGGATTTCGGTATTGACATAAAGCCCCGGTCGGGAATACGACGCGGCGATGTCCGCCACCAGGTCGCCCAGGTAGTGCTCCATGTCGACCCTGCTCAGCTCCGTCCCGGAATAGAGGTGCTCATGGACCAGGGCCATGCCCACCACCCGGCTGCGGAGGTCCCGGAGGAAGGCCTCGTCACCCTTCTCGGATTGAAGATTGAGGATGCTCACGATGATCTGGAGGTTGTTCTTGACCCGGTGGTGGATCTCCCGGAGCAGCACTTCTTTTTCCGCAAGCGAGGCCGCAAGGCGCCTCTCCCTCTCGGTGCCCCGGGCGACCTCCTCCTCCAAAAGGCAGTTCGTTTCCCGGAGACTGGCGGTCCGCGCCGCGACCTGGAAGGCCAGGCGCTTGTTGAAGGATCGGAGGGCCAGGATGTAGGCGAGGGCCGCGCAGAGGGCCAGCCCGGCGAAGGCCAGACCCGCCTGGACCAGCCGGGGATCCGGGCGCGGCGCCTCCGGGTCGAAGAGGAAGCCCTCCAGGGAATAGTCCGCGGACAGGCTTCCCAGGGACACGAAGGTGTCCCCGATATGCTTCCATCGGCCGGGGTTCATGAATCCGATGGGCACGAGGTCGGGCACGATGAGTTCCCGCATGGCCTCGGCTTCCTGGAGCAGGACGTCCCGGGGCTTGCGGGTCGAGTACCTCTCCAGGATGAGGTCGCAGATCTCCTCGGGATTCTCCATCGCGTATTCCCAGCCCCGGATGCTGGCGTCCAGGAAGGCCTTGGCGCGGTCGGGCCTCCGCCGGATCTCCTCCTCCGTCGTGAACAGGCAGTCCCCGTAGAAGTCGATGCCATAAGTAAGGGGGCGGATGAGCGTGTACTCCTTGCCCATCGCCCGCATCTGGATGGGTTCGTTGGTGGTATAGGCGGTGACAGCGTCGACCCTTCCAGACACGAGGTCCCGGAGGTCCCAGGACTGGGGGACGAACTTCAGGGTTTCCAGGGAGACCGACTCGTTCCGGAACATGGAAAGGATCTCCGCCTCTCCCCCTTCGGTGACCATCAGGGTCCTGCCCGCGAAGTCGCTGGGAACCGAGAGGCCCCGGTCTTTCACGGCCATGAGGACGTTTGGGGAATGCTGGAAGATCACGCCGAGGACCACGACCTTCTTGCCCTTTTGGCGGTCGATCAGGAGGTCCGTGTTGTTGACCCCGTACTCCGCGTCCCCGCCGACCACCGCGTCGGTGTAGACGATGGAGGGATTTCCCTCCAGGAGCGTCACGTCCAGGCCCGCGTCGGCGTAGAAACCCTTCTCCACCGCGGCATAGTACCCCGCGAACTGGAACTGGTGGTGCCACTTGAGCTGTAGGCGCACGGGATCGAGGCCGCTCGATTGAGCCCCGACGGCCGGGAGTACGGTCGCAAGGAAGAGGACCGGAAATAGACTCCGATGCATATCGATAATTGTAGTCTTTATTGCCGGTTTGCGCGAGATGCCTCGGGCGGGGGATGCGGAGGACCCGCCGTTCCGCCGTCTACAGCTCCTTCTCCCAGAACATCGCCCCGGGCAGGGGGTTTTCGCAGTAGGGGGGGATGGGCAGGAAACCCAAGGCCCGATAGAGGGCAACCGCCTCCGCCAAGCGGTCCAGGGTATCCAGGCGCATCGCCCGGTAACCCATGGCCCGGCCCTCTTCAAGGAGCCGTTCCGCAAGGGCCCGCCCGAGCCCGTATCCCCGGTACGCGGGCCGCACGAAAAGGCGCTTCATTTCGCAGTTTCCATCGCCCAGGTCCCGAAGGGCCCCGCAGCCCGCGGGCTTTACGGAACCCTGATCAAGGTGCACCGAGGCCAGGAGGAGGATGCCCGAAGGCGGGGAGTATTTGCCTGGAAGGTCCGCCAGTTCCGTCTCGATGTCCTGGAAGGAGAGGTCGACTCCCAGGAAATCCGTGTACTCGCGAACGAGGGCGCGGACGGCCTCAAGCCCGGATCCGTCCCGGACGGGCGATATGGAGACGGCGCGATCGGGCCCGGATCGTGTGTCTTTCTCCATGATCCCTCCGTTTATCGTGCTCTGTATAGTAACCTGCGTCCGGACCTCGGCCAAGCCCGGAGAAGTACCGTGTCCGTCCGAAGTGTCCCCCGCCGGTTTCCGGGCTTCGGATCCTGTCGTATACTGGGATCCGGGCCGGCACGGCCCGCGCATCCCGGGGAGGCAGGGTACATGCTGGAAATCGAATCCTTGGAAACCGAGAGCCTGCGGAGCGTATACGTCGCGTTTATGGAAGCATTCGCGGATTACAGCGTTCCCGTCACCTGGAGCCTCGAGGAGTTCCGGGCGTCCTGCCTGCGCCGGGGCGTGGACCTCTCGATCTCCCTGGGGGCCCGGGAGGAGGGCCGCCTGGTCGGCTTCGTGCTGAACGGCCGGGGGACCTGGGGCGGGGCACCCGCGGCCTACGACGCCGGGACCG
>JBGSPT010000090.1:0-5618 GCA_041738475.1 Treponematales bacterium | reverse complement strand
ACGGGAGGCGACGTGGCCCGGGCCTTGATGTCCGTTCTGGGCGCCCGGGCCGTGGACCTCCTGGGAGAGGTGTCCCCGGGGATTCCCCTGTGCGCGGTCCGAGGGGGCGAGCGTCCGGGACTGCTCCTGGTGACCAAGGCCGGGGGCTTCGGGGCGCCCGACGCCCTGGCTAAGGCTGTGGACCTGCTTTCTGCCTGCCCGGGGGCGGAATCGTGAGCAGCCGTCCTTTTTTGGCCCTGACCATGGGGGACGCGGCCGGGATCGGACCGGAGATCTGCGCCAAAACCCTGGCCCGGCCTGGGCTCTGGGACGTCTGCCGACCTCTATTGATCGGGGATCGGGCCTCTATGGAGGCGGCCCGGGACAGGCTGCCCGAAGCCGGCCGGCCGCGTTTTGTCCCGGTTTCTCTCGGGGATCTGACGAGCCTTGGGCCGGATTCCCCGGATCTCGGGGGAGTTCCCCTGTACCAGCCCGGTTCCCCCCTTGCGGGGGTGGTGCCCGGGAAACTCTCCGCCGAGGCGGGCCGGGGGGCCGTGGAGTTCGTGAAGGCCGCCGTTGATCTTGCTAAGGCGGGCCGGATGGCGGGGATCGTCACGGCCCCCCTCAACAAGGCGGCCATGCACGCCGCGGGATTCTCCTACCCGGGCCATACGGAACTCTTAGCCGAAGGCTTCGGGGTAAAGAATTACTCCCTGGTCCTCTCCGCCCGGGGCACCTTCGTCTTCCACGCCACCACCCACGTCTCCCTGCGCCGGGCCCTGGACCTGATCGACGAGAACCGGGTTTACGCCCAGATCCGCCTGGCCCACCTTTTGGCCCGGGCCTTGGGACGGGGCGGAGAGACCATAGCCGTGGCGGGCCTCAATCCCCACGCCGGGGAGGGCGGCATCTTCGGCACCGAGGAGATCGACTCCATCATTCCCGCGGTGGAGCGCGCCCGGTCGGAGGGCATCCCCGTGGAGGGCCCTCTTCCCGCGGACGTCCTCTTTCCCCGGGCGGCCAAGGGGCAATACCGCTTCCTTGTGGCCCTGTACCACGACCAGGGGCACGGGGTCTTCAAGACCCTCTACTTCGACGAGGGGATCAACGTCACCGTGGGCCTGCCCGTGATCCGCACCAGCGTGGACCACGGCACGGCCTTCGACATAGCCGGGAAGGGCATCGCCAAGGATGAAAGCCTCGCGGAAGCGGTGCGCCTGGCGGCCTCGCTGGGTCCGGTGTGGGCGGAGATCCGGGACGCCGCCCGGGCGGCCCTGGAGTGAGGCTTCCATGAAGGGCCGCTTCTGCTTCATAGCCCCCTACGGGGGCCTGCTGGAGACGGCCCGGGCCGCGGAGGCGGAGACGGGGTACGAGATCCCCCGGTTTGCGGGGGAACTGGCCGCTGGTTTGGAATTCGCCCGAGCCGGGGCCCGGGAGGGCTGCCTGGGGGTGATCAGCCGGGGAGGAACGGCCCGGCTGATCCGGGAATCCACGGACCTTCCGGTGGTGGAGGTCGAGGTGGGGGGCCTGGACGTGCTCCGGGCCCTCTGGCCCCGGCTGGGCACCGCGCGACGGGTGGCGGTCATCGGATACGACAACGTGATCCGCTCGGCCCGGTCCGTCTCGGAGATCTTGGGCCGGGCCCTCGAACTCATCGAGATCGAGCGGGAGGTCGACATCGGGGACGCCCTGGCCCGGGCCCGGTCGGAAGGTGTGGACCTGGTCGTGGGGGACTCCCTGGCCCACCGCAAGGCATCCGAGGCGGGGTTCGACGCGGCCCTGATCGAGTCGGGGGTGGAGTCCGTCGCCGAGGCTTATCGGCGCGCCCGGGCGGTGGACGAGGCGGTCCGGGAGGAGGAGTCCAAGAACGTCCGGCTCCGGGCGATACTGGACTCGGTGGTGGAAGGGGTCCTGTCCACGGACGCGGAGGGGCGGGTGATCCTGGTCAACCGCTCCGCGGAGCTGATCCTCAATCGGGACAAGGATGAGCTGTTGGGCCGCCTGGCCGCGGACCTCATCCCGAACTCCTCGGTGCCCGGAGTCCTGGCTTCGGGGAAGGCGGTGCAGGGGGCGGTCTCCAGGCTGGGGGACGTCAGCGTGGCCAAGAACGTCCTGCCGGTCATCCTGGACGGCGAGGTGGCCGGTACGGTCGCCTCCTTCCAGGACATCACCCGCATCCAGGAGCTGGAGGCCGCGATCCGGAGCAGCCTGAGGAGCCGGGGACTAACGGCCCGGAAGACCTTCGCGGATCTGACGGCCCGGAGTCCCGCCATGCGCAAGGCGGTGGAGACGGCCCGGAGGTACGCCGCCTCGGACTCCACCCTTCTTATCGTGGGCGAGAGCGGCTGCGGCAAGGAGGTCTTCGCCCAGTCGGTCCACAACGCCTCCTCCCGGGCTTCGGGACCCTTCGTGGCGGTGAACTGCGCGGCCCTTCCCCCGGCCCTGATCGAGAGCGAGCTCTTCGGCTACGCCGAGGGAGCCTTCACGGGGGCCCGGAAGGGCGGGAAACCCGGGGTCTTCGAGCTGGCCCACCGGGGCACCCTCCTCCTGGACGAGATCGGCGAACTGGAAGCCCCCCTCCAGGCCCGGATCCTCCGGGTCCTCCAGGAGCGGGAGGTGATGCGGGTCGGGGACGACAAGATCCTGCCCGTGGACGTCCGGGTCCTGGCGGCCACGAACCGGCCCGTCTCGGAGCTCCGGGACGGGGGAAGCTTCCGGAAGGACCTCTACTACCGCCTGAGCGTCCTGACCCTGACCACTCCGCCCCTCCGGGAGCGTCACGAGGACATCGAGACCCTGGCGGAAGCCTTCATCGCCAAGGCCGCGGAAGCCCATCGCCGGTCCCCTCCGCCCCTGTCCGAGGGCTGCAGGGTAATTCTCCGGTCCTACTCCTGGCCGGGAAACGTCCGGGAACTTCAGAGCGTGATGGAGCGCTACGCCCTGGTGGTGGACGAAGAAAAGGATCGCGAGGCCTTCCTGGAACGGGAACTCTGCGGGCCGGATCCCTGCGCCGGGGCCGCGGGATCCTCCGTCGACCTGTCGGGAACCCTGGAGGAGATCGAACGGCGGGCCGTGCGTGCGGTCCTGGAGGAGGAGGGGTTCAACAAGAGCCGGACCGCCGGGCGCCTGGGGATCACCCGGACGACCTTGAACGCCAAGCTGGGATCGTCCAAATAATGTACGGAGTTGTCTAAAATATAGACACTAATTATCCACCTCGATCCTGTGGCCGTCGGCCGTCGGTCGTCGACCGCCCCCCCCCGGCAGCGGCCGAAAAGCCGGCGGCGGCCTCCGACAGCCCACAGGAGCCCTCTCGCCCAGAGTAGACCCCGTCCGCCCAGCGCCGGCCGGGAAAAAGCTCGTCATCCCCGGATCGGCTCCGCGGCGGGCCGGACTTGGCACGCCTCCTGCTAATGCCTCCCCAGGAGGTTACCATGAAGCAAGCGCTGGTCGCGCATCCGGACGATACGGTCGGAACCGCGCTCCACGAGCTTTCGGCGGGAGACGCCGTGTCGGCGGTCGTCAAGGGCGCCGGCTCCCGGCAGATCTCGGCCCGGGAGCCCATACCGCGGTTCCACAAGATCGCCCTGCGGGACATCCATAAGGGGGAGAAGGTCCTGAAGTACGGGGAGGCCATCGGGACGGCTTCCCGGGACATCGGGGCCGGCTTCCACGTCCACGTCCAGAACCTGGAAAGCGACCGGGGAAGGGGGGACCGCCGATGAGCGCCTCCGTAAAACTCCGGGGCTACGCCCGTCCAAAGGGCCCCCACGGCATCCGCAACTACCTGCTCGTCCTGCCCACTTCGGTTTGCTCCTCGGAGACCGCGGTGCGCATCGCCCGGGAGATCCCCGGAAGCGTCCCCCTTCCGCATCAGCACGGCTGCTGCCACATGGGGGAGGACTACAAGCAGACCCTGCGCACCCTGATCGGCATGGGGCTCAACCCCAACGTAGGCGCCGTCCTGATCGTGGCCCTGGGCTGCGAGGGGATCCAGCCCAAGGACGTGGAGGCCGCCCTCAAAGAGAGCGGGAAGCCCGTGCAGACCGTGATCATCCAGGAGCACGGCGGGACCCTGGGCACGATCCGGGAGGGCGTCCGCATCGCCAGCGCCATGGCCGCCGAGCTGGCCGCCCAGGACCGGGAGGAGTTCGACATCTCCGAGCTCATTCTGGCCCTGGAGTGCGGGGGCTCGGACCCCACCTCGGGTATAGCGGGCAACCCCGCCCTGGGGGTCGCCTCGGACTTGCTCGTCCAGGCGGGGGGCACCAGTATCCTCTCAGAGACCACCGAACTCATCGGGGCGGAGCACATCCTGGCCCGCCGGGCCAAGGACAAGCATGTGGCGGACGAGATCTTCCGCATCGTGAAGCAGACCGAGGACCGGGCCATCCAGATGGGCACGGACATCCGCGGGACCCAGCCCACCCCGGGCAACATCCAGGGAGGCCTCACGACCATCGAGGAGAAGAGCCTGGGCTGCATCTACAAGGCCGGCTCGGCCCCGGTCCTCGGGGTCCTGGAGTACGGGGAGCGGGTGCCCGAAGAGCACGGCCTCTACGTCATGGACACCCCGGGCCAGGACATCGACTCCATCACGGGAATGCTGGCGGGGGGCGCCCAGATCGTGGTCTTCACCACCGGGCGCGGAACCCCGACGGGCTCGCCCATCGCGCCGGTGATCAAGCTGACGGGGAACGGCGACACCTACGCCAAGATGATCGACAACATCGACATCAACGCGGGCAAGATCATCGACCAGGGAGTGTCCCTGGAAGCCCTGGGCAGGGAGATCTACGACGAGATGATCGCCGTGTCCAACGGGAAGCTCACCAAGGCCGAGAGCCTGGGACACCGGGAATTCGGCATCTTCCGCATCGGCTGGACCTTCTGACCGAAAACCAACTCGTAAGGAGAACGACATGAAGATCAAAGAGACGATCGAAAAAGTACCCGGCGGCATGATGGTCATCCCCCTACTGATCGGCGCCTTCATCAACACCTTCTGGCCCCAGGCCCTCGCAATCGGAGGTTTCACCACCGCCCTGGCCAAGGGAGCCCTGCCCCTGATCGGCATGTTCCTGGTCTGCATGGGCGCGGGCATCTCCTTCAAGGCCGCTCCCAAGGCCCTCAAGATCGGCGCGGTCATCACCACCAGCAAGTTCGTCGTGGCCGTGGCCCTCGGTCTCTTGGTGGCCCGGTTCTTCCCGGAGAACGGCCTGTTCGGCCTGTCCGCCCTGGCAATCATCGGCGCCATGTCCAACTCCAACGGCGGGCTCTACGCGGCCCTGACCGGCGAGTTCGGCGACGAGACCGAGGTAGGCGCCATCGCCGTCATCTCCATCAACGACGGCCCCTTCCTCACCATGGTGGCCATGGGCACCGCGGGCATCGCCAAGATCCCCTTCATGGCCCTGGTGGCCGTCATCGTCCCGATTCTGTTGGGCATGATCCTGGGCAACCTGGACGAGAAGATGAAGAAGTTCCTCACCTCCGCGGGTCCCGTGCTCATTCCCTTCTTCGCCTTCGCCCTGGGGGCGGGCATCAATTTCCAGACCATCATCAAGGCCGGGCTCCCGGGCATCCTCCTGGGGCTCATGACCGTGGCGATCGGAGGCTTCTTCAACATCGGCGCGGAC
>JBGSPT010000451.1:0-1931 GCA_041738475.1 Treponematales bacterium | reverse complement strand
TCGACGGGACACTCCTGCTGTTGGCGGGGGGAAAGCTCGCCCTGTACGCCCCCGTCCCCGGAGGACTGGGAGCCCTGGAGGCGGTACAGAGGATCCTGGTGACCTGGCTGGGACACCCGCCGGGCGCCGCCCTGGCCCTTTCGGCCTGGATCCGTTTCCGGGATATACTGTTCGCCCTGGCCGGGCTGGCCGCGGCGGCTAGGGGTTCCCGGCCCCGCCGGAGCGGGCCCCGGGGCGGGACGTGAAGTCCTCGAGCAGTCCCGGGTAGAAGGCATCCAGCCCCGGATGGGGAGGATCCTGACGGGGGACCCAGCCGGGCGTATACCCCCGGGCCTTGAAGGGATCCAGGACCTCAGGATCCGGGCAGAGGATGTGGATGGGCACGGACCGGAGCTTTCCCTTCCCGGTGATGCCGCTGAAGGGCTGGTGGTCCCCGACCACGATGATCAAGGGTTTCCGGTCCGCCAGGAACCGGGCGGCGTAGTCGCTCACCACGTCCAGCTGGTACTCCATGGCTGCCAGGTATCCGGGAGACCCCGCCGTGGCCGCGCCCGGGGGTATCGGGATGGTACGGACGTTCTCCCCCCGGCCGAAGACGGACCCGTCCCCCAGGGCCGACCAGTCCTCCAGCCTCCGGGGCAGGAGGCTGAAGGGGTAATGCCCGGAGATCAGGACGAACTGCACGAAGAGGGGCCCCTCGGCTTCGGCCACCTCCCTCCGGTGAACCACGCCGACGGCGTACTGATCCGGCATGGGGGCCCAGCGGAAACTCGGGCCCCGGTAGCCGAAGTCCCGGTAGTAGTACTTCTTCCGGAATCCGTAGTACTCGCCCTCCGGCCAGTCCCGGGTCGTCGCGGGCATGGAGTTGACGGTCAGGTACCCGGCCTCGTTGAAGCGCCGGGCCATGGGAACCACCTCCGACTCCAGGAGGGCCTCGTAGGCCACTTCGTCGGGAACCCAGACCCCCGCGGCCAGGGTCGAATCGGCCAGCCAGGAGTTGCCCCCGAAGGCCGGGGAGGAGAGGAAATATGAGACCATCGAGTAGCCCGCCTCCCCCAGACGGTTCTCGAAACGCCGGAGGTAGGGCTCGGCGCCCTCGAAGTGGCGGGGCTCCGAGTAGAGGGTATATCCGTAGGATTCCACGATGAAGAGGAAGACGTCCCGCCCGGCCAGGCGGTCCAGGGGATAGGAGGCCGCCTCCGGTTTCTCCTCGGCGGCCTGCCGGAAGCCCTCCCGGGTTTCCCGGTCGTAGCGGCGATACCCCAGGACGGCGCGGACTTCCTCGGACAGGCGGGGCAGGGAACTGGAACCCAGGACGGGAACACCCGCGGCCAGATCCAGCAGGACGAGCCCGGCCCCCAGGCCGGCGAAGAAGAGGCCTCTTCGGGGAGAGCCCTCCGCGGACCGGACCGTCCGGGCCGCCAGCCGCCGGAAGCCCCAGACGGAAACCGCCGGGACCAGGGGCAGGAGGACGAGCCCCGCGATGAAGACCGGGGCCGGAAGGGTATCCCGCATGAGAGCGTAGAGGTCGGGCAGATACCCCGCGTCGACCACCAGGGACAGGGGGCGGTTGAAGGTCAGCCGGACCAGGGCGTCGGCGTAGAGAAAGAGGAGCGTGAATCCCCCGAGACCCGAGAGCGTCCATACCGCGGCTCCCCGAAACCGGGCCGGCAGACGTGAAACCTCCGACAGGATGACCAGGAAGAGGAAGGCCTCCAGGGACGGGACGGCCAGGGCGGCGGGCCCCTCGAGGAAGACCCGGGGGAGACGGTAGAGGAGATGGAGGAGGATCGCGGGGGTGATCATCGCACCGTTTCCAGGCTCACGATTCCCAGGTCCCCGTCCACCCATACCCAGGCTCCTTCCGGAATCCGGTCCAGATCCCGGATCCCGCTGACGCAGGGCAGGCCGGCGGTCCTGGCCAGACGAGC
>JBGSPT010000015.1:0-4013 GCA_041738475.1 Treponematales bacterium | reverse complement strand
ACGCGCCCGGGCGGAATAGGCGGCGGCATTCCTGGAAGACTGGGCGCGGGGACGGGACGGATCCGCCGGATTTCCGGACGCTCCCCGGCTGGGCCCCCGGGAGGCCGCCCGGGCGGCGGGGGCCACCACGGGACAGATCCGGAACTGGGAGCGCAACCGGCTGATCCGGACCCCCCGGGAGACGGAGGGGGGACGGCGGACCTACGGCCCCGGGGAGATCGGGCGGCTCCGGGTGATCCGGTCCCTCCTCCTGGCGGGATACTCGGTCATGGCGATCCTTCGCATGACCAGGGCCCTCGACCGGGGCCGGGACTGGGAGCTCCGGGAGGTCTTGGACACCCCCGCCCGGGGCGAGGAGGCCCAGACGGCCTTCGACCGCTGGCTGTCCTCCCTGGCGGAGCAGGAAGCCCGGGCGGAATCCCTCATCCTCCACCTGGAAACGCGGGTCTGCAGAATTCCAACCCTACAGTAGCGCACCACCCCCGCCGGTCCCGGATATCCTTTCCCTCATGAACAGTCACCCCATCCGGGTGCGCGGAGCGCGCACCCACAACCTCAAAAACCTGTCCGTGGACGTGCCCAAAGACGGGATCGTCGTGTTCACGGGTCCCAGCGGCGCGGGCAAGAGCTCCCTCCTGTTCGACACCATCCACACCGAGGCCCAGCGCCAGCTGGTGGAGACCTTCTCCACTTTCGCCCGGCGCCGCCTGCCCAAGCTGACCCGGCCCCCGGTGGAGGAGATCCGGAACCTGGCTGTCTCCATCGTCGTGGACCAGAAGCCCATGGGGCGGACCCTCCGGAGCACCGTCGGGACGGCCACGGAGATCGCCGACTACCTCCGGATGCTCTACTCCCGGTTCGGCTCACCCTTCGTCGGCCCCTCCTTCTACTTCTCCTTCAACAACCCGGAAGGGATGTGTCCCGAGTGCTCGGGCCTGGGCAAGCGGATCCGGATCGATCCCGGAGCCTTCTACGACCCGGCCCGGAGCCTCCGGGAGAGGGCCCTCCTCCACCCGGACTACAAGGCGGGCGGGTACTTCTGGCGGGAGTTCCTCTCCATCGACCTCTTCGATCCCGACCTTCCCCTGGGGCGGTGGAATCCCGAGGACCTGGAGCGCTTCCTCTACACCGAGCCGCTCCCCGTGGAGGTCCGCCACGGGGCGGGCACCACGAAGAAGAACTTCGAGGGGGTCATCCGCCGGCTGGAGCGGTACTACGCCAACAAGGCGGAGGACGAGGCCGGGGACGGCGAGAAGGACGTCTACCAAAGCTTCCTCCTCTACGGGAGGTGCCCCGCCTGCGGGGGCCGCCGGCTGAATCCCCGGGCCCTGTCCGTCCGGGTCGGTGGCCGGGACATCGCCCAGGCCTGCGCCCTGGAGCTGACGGCCTTCGACGAGTTCATGGCGGGACTGGAGATCCCCGGCGCGGAGGCCCTGGTCTCCAAGATGCGGAGCCTGGCGGGCCGGCTTATCGGGATGGGGGCGGGCTACCTTTCACTGGACCGGGCGGTCTCCACCCTGTCCGGCGGGGAGTCCCAGCGGGTCAAACTGGCCCGCCGCCTGGACTGCGACCTGGCGGGACTGCTGTATGTCCTGGACGAGCCGAGTGCGGGCCTCCACCCCTCGGACGCTCGGCGTGTGATGGCGGCCCTGCGAACCTTGAGCGACGCCGGGAACGCGGTCCTGGTGGTGGAGCACGACCCCGCCCTGATCGAGGAGGCCGACTGGGCGATCGAGATCGGGCCTGCGGCGGGACGGAAGGGAGGCGAGCTCCTGTACTCGGGCCCGGTGGGAGGGCTCGCGGGGACGGAGGGCCCCACGGGGCGCGTCCTCCGGGAGCGGACGGCCCGGCGCGCGGACCGAAAAGCCGCTCCCGCCCGGGTCCGTCGGTCCTGGAGCCGGAGCTTCCCGGTCCGGGACGCCCGGGCGAACAACTTAAAAGGAGTCGACGTGGACATCCCCCTTGGGATCCTGGTCGGGATCTGCGGCCCCGCGGGGTCCGGGAAATCCACCCTGATCCACGAGGTCTTCGCCCCCGCCCACCCGGAGGCGGTGGTCGTGGCCCAGGGGGCCATCGGCCGGACTTCCCGGGGCACCGTGGCCAGCTACGTCGGGGCCTTCGACCTGATGCGGAAGGAGTTCGCCAAGGCCACGGGCGCGGACCCCGGGCTCTTCTCTTTCAACTCCAAGGGGGCCTGCCCCAAGTGCGGGGGCGCGGGCTTCCTGGCGGTGGAGATGAACTTCCTGGACGACGTGCGGATGACCTGCGACGGGTGCGGGGGGGCCCGGTACAAGGCGGAGGTGCTCGAACTGAAGCACGGGGGGCGGAGCGTGGCGGAGGCCCTGGCGCTGACGGCGGAGGAGGCGGAGGACTTCTTCCGGACCCCGGAGCTCCGCCGCCGCCTGGCGGTCCTCCGGGAGGTCGGCCTGGACTACCTGCCCCTGGGCCAGAGCCTCTCGAGCCTCTCGGGCGGGGAGTCCCAGCGGCTCAAGCTGGCTTCGGAGCTCCACAAGAGCGGGGGGGTCTATATCCTGGACGAGCCGACCTCGGGCCTCCACCCGACGGACGTGGCCCGGCTGATCGGGGTCCTGGAGCGCCTGGCCTCGGGGGGCAACACGGTGATCGTGATCGAGCACGACCTGGACGCCCTTTCGGCCTGCTCTTGGCTCATCGAGCTGGGACCCGCGGGGGGCGCGGCGGGGGGCCGGGTCATCGCTCAAGGCATCCCGGAGGACCTGGCCGGGAACCCCGACAGCGTCACGGGCCCCTACCTTCGGGAGGTTCTCGGATAATGAAAGGCCGCCCGGAAATTCCCGGGCGGCGAGTCGTGCGCCGCTGAAGGGTTATTTCATCTTCCAGCCTGTCTAAAACGAGGGTATACTCCTTCCGGATCCTTCCAAACCGTCACCCGAGGGGTACCCCATGAACGAGCCGGCCCCGACCCGGATCGTCGCCTCCGCGCTGTCCTCCATCGTGGATCGCCACGAAACGGAAGAACTTTTCTCCGGCGCCGTCCTCGTGGCCCGGGGCGGCGAGGTCCTCCTGCACGAGGCCCGGGGCTGGGCCCACCGGGGCTTCTCGGTGCCCAACACCGTCGACACGCGCTTCGACACGGCCTCCCTGGGGAAGCTCTTCACCGCCGCCGCGGCCTTCCGCCTTGCGGACCGGGGGCTACTCGGCCTGGACGAACGGATCCGGGACCTCGTTCCCCTGGAGGGCACGAAGATTCCCCAGGACGTCACGGTACGCCACTGCCTGACCCATGCCTCCGGGATCGCGGACGACGCGGACGAGGAGGCCGGGGAGGACTACGAGGAAATCTGGAAAACCCGTCCCTGCTACCGGGTGCGGGATTGCGCGGATTTCCTTCCCCAATTCGCCTACAAGGATCCCGTGTTTCCGGCGGGATCCGCCTCCCGGTACAACAACTGCGCCTACGTCCTGGTCGGCCTGGCCCTGGAAGCCCGGGCGGGGCTCTCCTTCCGGGAGCTCGTCCGGCGGGAGGTGATCGAGCCGGCGGGCCTTTCCCGGACCGGCTATTTCGCCAAGGACTGTCCGGAGCCCGGGATCGCGGAGGGCTACGCCACCGTCGAAGGTCCCCACGGAAAGGCCGCGGGGTTCCGCAAAAACATCTACTCCTTCCCGCCCATAGGATCCCCCGACGCGGGCGTCCTGACCACCGTAGAGGACCTCCGACTGCTCTTCCGGGCTTTCGAGGGAGAGGGGTTCCTGTCCCCGGATCTGCGCCGGGATTTCCTGTCCCCCCGGGTCGACGCCTTCTCGCTCCGGGACGGGGGCCTGCGGAAATACGGACATTGTCTGGAATTCGACTATGACCCCGCGGGAACCCTGATCCGCTACGGCAAGGACGGGGTCAATCCGGGGGTGGCGGCGATCGCCATGCGGTACCCGGCTTCGGGCGGGTTCATCGCGATCCTGGCCAACCAGGACGCTGACGTCTGGGACCTCTGCCGGGAGCTGGCCGCGGCCGCGGGTTTCACCGCGGCGCCGAC
>JBGSPT010000013.1:0-7328 GCA_041738475.1 Treponematales bacterium | reverse complement strand
GATAACCAAGGAAAAATCGCATACATGCGATTTTTCTACCTTGCAAACTCCTGAGGAGCCCGATAATCGGGACTTTTTACGCCTATAGGCGTAAAAAGTCCACAAGTCCGACGGGCTCCAAGCCCGCCAGGGGCGCGGGCGGCCGGATATGCGGCCTTGTCGCTTTCGGTGGAACTCAGGGATACAGGATCCGCACCGTCAGGCCCGTCACCAGGGGCAAAAGGAGGTTGTCCAGGTCCCGGGTCGGCAGGGCTTCCGCTACGGTAGCCGCTCCGGCCACCGCGAGAGCCGCCGCGGGATCCCCTGTCCTTCCGTATGCCGCGGCCCAGACCGCAAGGAAACAGGTCAGGCTCCCTTCCAGGGATTTTCCCCCCGTGAAGGGGATGCGCACCGTTCCGAACAGGCGGCCTACGAGGCTGGAAAGCCCGTCCCCGAAGGCCAAGGCGTAGATCGCTATGGAGGCCGCGGGGTCCGGGAACAGGAGAAGCGAAAAGAGGGCTCCCATGCCCAGGGTGACGGGGCCCAGGACGAAGCGCCCGGAATCCCGACGCCGGGCGGCCAGGGCGGTCATCCTCGTCACCACCGCGACCTCGTAACCCCGGAGGCGGAGCAGTTCGCAGTAGGTGTAGAACAGTATGCCGAAGGCGAGGAGGGTCGAGGTCACCTGGAGATTGACCGCCGCCAGGGTCGGGACGATTCCCACGAGGACGTGGATGCTCTTCCGGACGATTTCCGTCTCGATCTTGCCGGAATACCGGGCGAGCCCGGTGCGGCCCGCGGCTACGGTCAGGGATTTTACCATCAGCGGAGTCCTTTCGCGATCACTCAACATCCAGGTTTCGTGCCAGGTTCCGCCGTTCTTCATAGTAAAAATACCGCCTTGTTTGAGAATGAATTATTCATGGCCCGCCGCCCCGGGGCCGGGGATCATCAAAAAAACCATACAGTCGAAATTCATACTTCGCTTCGGCCACGGGCTAATCCCCATTCTTGACAGCCGCCCCTCCCCCGTATATCATGCCCTTCGACGTCGGAGAATCCGCGTTGGACGATTAACTCAGCGGGAGAGTGCCACCTTCACACGGTGGAAGTCGTTGGTTCAAATCCAACATCGTCCAACGCGGATTTTTCATCTTCCGCCCTTCACTCCCCTTCCTGTCCAAGGCTCAATCCTTCGGAAACTTCATCCTCTTGGGCAGATCCGGGTAAATCGACAGGTCGATTCCCCGCTGAGGATGGAGGACGAAGTCCAGGTTCAGGTACCCCAGGTTCCGGGTTTCGGGACGGATCATGGTGGCCGGGTCCCTCTCCAGGGAATCGTAATACCGGGAGGATTCCATGAGCTGAGCCATGGCCGCTGCCCTGCGGCGGGCGTCTCCCATGCGGTTTCCGATTCGATACAGGGCCACCCCCAGGTTGTTCGTGGTCCTCATGAGAAGGTCCACGATCTCCCCGTGGGAGGGGCGCACCTGGGGCTCCACGAGGGGAAGCTGGTCCAGCTCGAACTCGAGGCGCTCCACCAGCCTGGTGTAGTAGCCCTGGGCCGCGAAGAAATCCTCTCGCTGGAACAGGGCGTTGCCTGTGGAGTAGAGCAGGTAGGGGCTTTCTTCCGAATCCATGCCCGCACGGTAGAAGTTTTCCAGTGCTTCTTCCCAGCGTTCCCGGCGGTAGTGGATGTATCCCAGCTTGTACCGGGTGTCCGGCGTCACGTAGCCGTGGTCGTGGGATTTACCGAAAAGGACCGCCGCGCCGTCCAGGTCGTCCCGCTGGAAGAGCAGGATGTCCGCCAGGTTCGCGTAGGCTTTGCCGTACACGGGGCTCCTGCGGAGCTGACCCAGGCTCAGGGCGCGTTCGTAGCGGCGGACGGCCCGGCTGAAGAGATCCTCCGCGGTGACGAACTCCCGGAGCTCCACGTAGCCCTCCCCGGCGCGGTTCAGGGCTTCCACCAGCATGCCCAGGCGGCGGTTGGTGGGATTCGGCACCGTCTCCAGGAGGCGGATCGCGTTGTCCAAGGCCCTCCGCTCCTCGGGGGCGTCGCCGATGCGCCGGAAGTAGCGGGACAGCTCGTAATGAGCTTCCGGAACCGAGGCGTCCTGGTCGACGGCGCGCAGGAGGATGCGGGAAACGTCCTCCACCTCCCCGCGGTCCAGGAGGTAGCCCCCCAGGTCCGCCAGGGTTTCCGAGGAAATCCGGGACTTCGGATCCGCCAGGAACCGGTCCTTCAGGTTCAGGATGTCCTCGGAGTTGTCCCGGCCCAAGGCGCGGTCGGTGCGGAGGAACCACCGGAGCATCCTCTCCATATAGGGATCCTCCGCTCCGTACCTCTCGACCAGGGTGCTGTACTGCAGTCGGGCGTCCTCGAAGAGCCGCTCGCCCCGGTCCCCCTCGCTCTCCGCCCATTCCAGGTAGACGTCCCCCAGGAGCATGAGGGCGTCCTTGTCGTAGTAGTTCCGGGCTTCGATGAACCCATTAAGAAGCCGCGCCGCCTTGGCGTAGTCCAGCCGGGACCGGAACTCCAGGGCGGCCCAGTCGAGCACGCCCTTGCGGTCGTTGGGCCAGCGCTGGAGCAGGGCCTCGTACCTCCGGGCCGCGGAGACGAACTGGTTTTTCGCGGCGAAGGCCTCGGCGTACCGGTAGTACCAGCGTTTGTGGACCCAGACCCTGTCCGCTTTATGGAAGACCGCCTCGGCCTCGGGGAACCTGTCTTGGCGGAGCTCCTCGTATCCCTGGCGGTAGAGTATCTCCGCCCGGATCGGCCGGTAGACGAAGCGGTAGCCGAGGAATCCCAGGGCCCCGAGGCCCAGGACCACCGCCAGGACCATGGCCGCTATGGGCGCAACCGTATGGATCAGGATGTAGCGGAGGCTTCCCTTTTCCGCCTCCAGTTCGGCCCCCGTGCGCTTTTCGAAATCCTTGGGCACCGAGATCGGACGCTTCAGGATGCGGCTGGCCAGGGCCGCGGCTTCTCCAGGGGAGGCGCCTTTCACGAGCAGGAGGACCATCCGGGAACGCTGAGCCTCCGTCCCCTTCTCTTCGGCCAAGGCTTCCTCGACGGCTAGGCGCAGGTTCAGGGGGTAGGAAAGGAGGGTGTCCTGGAGGGCGTCCACCTGATCCTCGGTCAGGGCCACCTCGGGTACGGCATCCTCCTCGGGCTCCCGGCCGGACTCCCGACGCCCCCCCCCAACCCGCTCCGGGCGTCCCGGTTCAGGTTCCCCGGTCTGTCGGGCGGCCGGTTTTTTGGGGGCCGGGGCGGGAGTCTCGTAGCCGGGGATGGAGAAATCGGAGGCTCCCCAGGCGCTCTCGAGGTTGAAGTTCTCCGACGGGGTCAGGTCGTTCTCCAGGGAGGCCAGTTCCTCGTCCAGGTTGAGCCCGGTGCCGCCGGGCGCCGGCGGGCTCGGGCCGAGTTCCGACTCGTCCAACCGGAAGGTGTCGAAGGAATCCGAGGATCCCTCCGGGGCCGGGCCGGTCTCCGGGGAGAGCTCCCCGAAATCCGCGGAGGGCTCCTCCGCGAAAGTCTCGGCGGCGGGCGCGGAACCCGGAGCCTCCCGGCCTTCGTCCCCGAACTCGGGGATGGAAACGTCGAATCCCTCGAAGTCCTCCGCCGACGCGCCGGCGGATCCGGCTTCGGAGAGGTCCGGCAGGGGTTCCTCGGGTATCCCTAAATCCGGGAGGCCCGGAACGGCCTCCGCGACGGGCTCCGGAGCCTCTTCCTCCCCGAAGAGGGAGAACTCCTCCGGGGCAAGGGGAACTTCCTCGAAGGCGGGGACTTCCTCCGCTCCGGCCTCCTCCGGGGCCGATCCGGGTTCCGGGGCCTCCCCGGCCGCGGATTCCGCTTCGGGCAGTTCGAAGGCGGAAAGCTCGTCCACGATCCCGGGTTCCCCTTCCGGAGCCCCGGGGCTCGATTCGGTTTCGAATTCGGATTCCGGGATCTCGGGTATCGAGTCTGCGAGGTCGTCCGTGAGGCCTCCCAGAAGCCCCTCGGGGATGCCGCCTTCGTCCTCGAGTACGGGAATTTCCGGCTCTTCCCGGGGACGGTCCGCGAGTCCCTCGGTCCCGAGGGGCTCCTGGAGGCCCTCGAAATCGGGGAGGGGCCTGCCCAAAGCCTCCACGGAACCGGCTTCGGAGGCTGCCTCCGGCGCGAAGTCCTCGGGAGCCTCCAGGTCGAGCGCCAGGGGAGATTCGGGTTCCTCGGCGGCTTGTTCTCCGGCACCGGGTTCGGAGCCCAGGGAGAGGGCGTCCAGGAAGGACGCCAGGTCCCCCTCCGGGGCAGTCCCGGCCGCCTCCCCCTCCGGGGGGGGCTCCATGAGGGCGGAGAGGTCCGAGGGGATGCCCTGTTCCGGAGGGGGAATATCCTCGTAGGACTCCCCCCATTGCTCCAGGAGCTCCGATTCCCGTCCGAGGGCGCGTATATCGTGCTTGAAGCGGTCTATATCCTCGAGCTTAGGCATGGCTTCCCATCCCTATATTAACGGAAGGTTGATCGGGCTGTATAGGGAAATCGCTTAAGGACTACGTAAATCCGCGCCGATACAGTACTTGAACGCCATGAAGCACAGAACCCCGATCGCCGCCCTGCTCCTCTTCCTGGCCGCCCAGGCCGCGGGAGCCTTCCAGGTGGAGTCCCTTACCCTCCATCTCCACCTGGCCGGCCTGCGGCGGGCCTCGCCTCCCCAAGTCCTGGAGGGCTACCTGATCCTTACCGCGGAGGGAGCCTTCCGCCACGTCGGGGCGTCCTTCGCCCACGAGGATTTCAGGAACGTCCACTCCTTCCAACGGAACGCCCACGGGCTCTTCGTCCTGGCCGTGCCGGTACCCTACGAGATCCGGAAGCCCTTGAAATACCGTCTGATCGTGGACGGGATCTGGGGCCGGGACGCGGCGAATCCCGAGTTCGAGCGGGATCCCCGCACGGGGGCGGTATTCTCCCTGGCCGCCGTGCCCTTCCTCTCCTCCGCCCGCCCCGGCGCGTGGAGGATCCTGGCCGAGGACGGCCGCACGGCCCGGTTTCGGTACGAGTCCGATCCCGGGCTCTTCGTGGCCGTGGTCGGCGACTTCAACGCCTGGGATCCCTTCGTGCACGAGCTGACGGAAACGCGCCCCGGGGTGTACGAGCTGTCCCTGCCCCTGCCCTCCGGGGAGCACCGATACGCCTTCCTGGTAGGTGGGGACCGGGTCCCGGACCCCTTGAATCCCGAACGTCTCTACGATACCGCGGGCCGGACCGTCTCGGTCATCCGGATCCGGTAACCGGGTCCCGCATACGGCCAGCTGAAGGCGGCTCGAGTCCTGACGTGCAGGATCTGCGGAACCGGTGCCGGTTTCGGCGGTTCCCGGCTATTCCTCGGCTTTTGAAAGCAGGGTGTCGAGGTATCCGTAGCTGGACTGCAGGGCGCCGAAGACCGCGTGGGTGTCCTTGGCGGACCGGGAGATCCTCTCCAGGGATTCCAGACCGTCGCTGAGCGCCAGATCCTCCTCCTTCAAGGCCGCGGAGATCTCCGACAGGAATTCCCCCGCCCGGGTGACGGACCGGGAGTTTTCCCGGAAAGCCTCCAGGATGCCCGCGAAGGACACGTGGAATTTTTCCATCAGCTCCAGGAATCCGTCCATCCTCTCGGACACGGCGTCCACGGCCTTCCGGAATTCCCCCACGTTCTGGTCGATCTGCTTGGCGAAATCCCCGGTCTGCTGGGCCAGGGTTCGGACCTCGTTGGCGATGATCCGGAACCCCCTGCCCACCGCCCCGGCCCGGGCCGCCTCGATGGAGGCGTTGATGGCCAGGATCCCGGTGCGGTCCGACACGTCCTGGATGGCGCCGGTGATGCCCGCCACGGCGGAAGTCTTGTCCTTGATGTTCTGGAAGAGCCCCGCCAGGTCGACCGCGTCCCGGGAAGCCCGGACGATCTCGCCGACCCGGGCCTCGATATCCCCGTTCATCCCCTCGTTCTTCCGCAGGATCTCCGCCATCATCGTATCGATCCGGACGGAGTTGCCGGCGGTGCTGCCGCTGGTGGCCCGGATCTCCTCGAAGGCCGAGACGATGGAGGCCAGGGCCGCCCCGATCCGGCCCATCGAGTCGTCCAGGATTTCCAGGGAGCCGGCGGTCACAGAACTCAGGACCACGCTCTTGTGGTATCCAACGACGAAGGACTCGATCGCGGCCCGGTAATTTCCGGCGGGATCCGGCGCGGCGGCCGGGGGTGTCATCCTAGGCTCCATAGAACCGGTCCAGGAGGTCCGTACCGCACTTGAGACCCGAAAGCCAGGAGAGGAAGTCCTGTACCGAGGCTCCCCGATAGATCGCGCCGTGCTGGGGGGCGATCATCTCGGGCTTAAGCGGAGATACCAGATCGCACCAGCGCCGGGCTACGGTGTTGGAGGCGATCAGGCGCTCGTGGAAGCCCCGGATTACCGGCAGGTGGGCCGGGAAGTCGTCCACGAAGGCCGTCTCCCCGCCCTCGGCGAAGAAGCCTCCCCCGACGTCCCCGGAAAACAGGATCCGCGCACGGGAGTCAAAGAGGCTGAAGGCCCCCGGAGAATGCATGTAGTGGGTCGGCACGAAGGAAAGCTCCGCCCCGGATCCGAGCCGGACGCCCTTTCCCGCCTCCTCGATGGGTTGGATCCTGCCGGGATCCACGATCCCGAAGTGGGGCAGGAACCGGGTCCAGAGGCCGGAGATGTAGATCCGGGCAGGGGTCACGCCCAGCCACAGGGCGATTCCGCTGGACACGTCGGGATCCTGGTGGGAGAAGAAGATCCCGTCGATCCGGTCCAGGGGCACATGACGGCTGATCGCTGCCACCACCCGGGCGAACAAGTGGACCCCCCCGGGATCCAGGAGCCAACCCCGGCCCTTGTCCAGGATGAGGTACTGCATGGTCTGGACGGCGCCCTTCCCGGAGCGCTCGTCGGTCCCCAGCCAGATGAACGAATGGTCCCCGTCCTCGTACAGCACCCGGCTCGTCAAATCCTCTTCCTCTTTCATTCTCGCGTCCTCGTTCTCCCAAATCTTAGCTCCGAAGTATATAATACCCGCCATGGAAGCGCAAAGACGCGGCATCGGAACCCGCCTTGTACGGGGACTCGGCTCCCTTACCGATCGGGGTTTGGGCCGAGGCGCCCTTGCCGCGTCGGCCGCCGCCTCCTTCCTGGCTGCCCGGAGCCCCGGAGCCGCCCTGGTCTTCGTGCTCCTTCCCGCCTATGTCGTCCTCTCCAGGGGGGATTTTTCGGAAACCGGCCGGCCGGCCGACGGCGCGGTCCCGATCCGAGGAGGGCGGCCGGAGCCCGGGGGCGTACATCCCTCCGAAATCCCCCTCCGCCTGGCGGCCGCG
>JBGSPT010000483.1:0-7755 GCA_041738475.1 Treponematales bacterium | reverse complement strand
GGACGGCGCTGCGCCCCAGTTCGGGGTTGACCCCCGCGTGGGCGGCCCGGCCGGTGAAGTGGAAATCCAGCTTGGTGGTGGACAGGAAGCCCGAAAGGTTGCTGAAGAAGGTCCCGGATCCGTCCGGCACGATGCCGATGTGTCCCGCGACCATGTAGTCCACGTCGTCCAGGAAACCGCTTTCCGCGATGCTGCGGGCCCCCCGGACCCCTTCCTCCGCGGGCTGGAAGACAAGCTTGACCGTGCCCTTCCAGGCGTTCCGCTCCGCTGCCAGGATTCGGGCCAGGGTGAGCCCAGTGACGACGTGCGCGTCGTGTCCGCAGGAATGCATGACTCCGTCGTGGATCGAAGCGAAGCCCAGCTTCCGGGGGAGGTGGGAATCCTCGGCGGACTCCTGCACGTCCACGGCGTCCATGTCGAAGCGGAAACCCAGGACGGGTCCGTGTCCGTTCTTCAGGATCCCCGCCACGGCGGTGTAGCCCCCGCGCATGCGCTCCGCGATGGCCGGGTCGGCCCCTTCCTCGAGGGCCCGCCGGTAGCAGGCTTCCAGGGTCGCCTCGTCCGGAACGCCCATCCGGTATTCCGGATTCATGATCTCCCGGCCCACCCGGACCTCCCAGCCCTCCGCGGCCAGGAAGCCCGCGACCCGGGAGGCGGTCCAGAACTCCGTGAAGGCGCTTTCCGCGTGCTTGTGGAACTCCCTCCGCTCGGAAACCATGAAGGCCGCCAGGGCCTGCCTGTCGGGTTTCATGCCGCGCCTCCCTTCCCGAGGTCCAGGGCGCAGCGCAGGAAGACCCGGACCCCCACGCCCAGGGCGGACTCGTCGAAGTCGTAGTGGGGGTTGTGGGGCTGGACCGGCGTCTGCCCGGGTTTCCGGTACCCCAGGAACATGAAGGCCGCGGGCACGCTCTTGGCGAAGAAGGCGAAGTCCTCCCCCCCCGGGGCAGGCCGCGTCACCTCCGCATAGTGCTCGGGCCCCAGGATGTCCCGGATGCCGGCCTTCACGCTCTCGTAGACTCCCGCGTCGTTCACCAGGGGCGGATAGGTCAGGCGGTAATCGACTTCCGCCTTGGCTCCGAAAGCCTCCGCGGTCTTCTCGGCGATGGTGATGACCCGGTCCCGGACCTGGAGGCGGACGGTCTCGTCGAAGGTCCGGACGGTACCCTCTATGGTCGCAGTCTCGGGGATCACGTTGTACCGGGTGCCGCCCTGGAACAATCCTATGGTAACGACAGCCGGTTCAAAAGGATCAATGTTCCGGGCCACTATGCTCTGGAGGGCCGTCACGATGTGGCTTCCCGCCAGGACGGGGTCGATGGTGGCGTGAGGTATGGATGCATGGCCGCCCTTGCCCAGGATCTTGATGATGAAGGGGTCCGAACCGGCCATCAGGGCGCCGGGCTTGGTGCCCACGGTGCCCAGGTCCAGGTCCGGCCAGAGGTGCATGCCGATCATGACCTCCACGTCGGGATCCTTGAGCACCCCGTCCCGGATCATGTACTGGGCCCCGCCTCCGCTCTGGGCATCCTCCTCGGCGGGTTGGAAGATCAGCTTCACGGTTCCGTGCAGGTCCTCCCTCATCCCCGACAGGACCTTGGCGACTCCCAGGCCCATGGCGGTGTGCCCGTCGTGGCCGCAGGCGTGCATCATCCCGGGCACCTCGGACCGGAAGTCGTGGTCCGTGAGCTCCTGCATCTCCAGGGCGTCCATGTCGAAGCGCAGGCCCACGGTGCGGCCGGGCCGGGATCCCCGGATGATCCCCGCGACTCCCGTCACGTGGTAGCCCTTCCGGACCTCGACGCCCAGCTCCTCCAGGGTCCCGGCGACGAAGGCGGAGGTGCGGGTTTCCTTCCCGCTTCCCTCGGGGTGCCTGTGGAAGTCCCTGCGCTTCTCGATGATCCAGGGCAGGGCGTCCGTGACGCGGCGCGTGATTTCGTGGTTGTCGATCATGTCGGTTCCTCGGATGGGTATCGGTTAGGCCGGGAGGACTCGAAGGGCCGCCCGGAGGGCGGGCCGCCGGACGCGTCGAACGCGCCGGGCGGCCCTTGCGGAAATTAGAGGCGGATGAAGGCGCCGGGGCCGAGAGGCAGGTTCAGCAGCATCCAGGCGATGATCTGGAGGATCCAGGCCAGGCCGAAGGTGAGGCTGAACGGAAGGGTCATGGACATGATGGTACCAATACCTGCATCTTCGTCGTACCTGCGGATGAAACCCAGGAGGACCGGGAAGTAGGGCATCAGGGGGGTGATGTTGTTGGTCATGGAGTCGCCTATGCGGTACACCACCTGGGCGAAGGCCGGGCTGTACCCCAGGAGCATGAACATGGGCACGAAGACAGGGGCCAGGAGGGACCACTTAGCTCCACCGGAGCCGATGAATAGGTTCACGAAGGTGGTGAACAGGATGACACCGATGACCAGGGGGATGCCCGTGAAGTTCCAGGCCTTGAGCAGGTTGCCCAGGGTCACCGCCAGCACCAGGCCCATGTTGGACCAGTTGAAGTAGCTGACGAACTGGGCGATGATGAATACCAGGACTATGTAGCTGGACATATCTTTCATTGCATTTGCCATATGCTTTGCTACATCCCCGCCCTTCTTGATGGAGCCGGTGGTGCGGCCGTAGATCACCCCGATGAGTACGAACCACAGGAAGATAATTGCGACGATGCTGCTCAGGAACGGGGAGGGTACTAGTCCGCCGTCGGCGTTTCGGAAGATCGAGGTCTTGGGCCAGAGCACGGCCACCAAGCCGATCAGGTAGACGAGAGAGGCGATGCCGACGTTCCGGAGCCCCTTCTTCTCGATGTCCGAGACTTCCATGGTCAGTTCCTGGACCGCGAAGCCCGCCTTGGGCTTATAGGGTCCCGCCTTCTTCTCGACGAAGGAGGTGGTCCAGACACCGATCGCGGTCATGATGAAGGTGGAAACGATCAAGAAGAAGTAGTTGACCGCCGGGGAGACCGTGGCGTTGGCGTCGATGATCTTGGCCGCTTCCTGGGTGATGCCCGCCAGCAGGGCGTCGGTCCCGACGATCAGGAGGTTTGCGGTAAATCCCGCCAGGGTCGCGGAATACCCGATCGCGATGCCTACCAGGGGATTCCTTTTGGCCGCGTAGAAGATAGCCCCCGCCAGGGGCGGGATGATGATGATCGAGGCGTCGGAGGCGATGTTCCCGCAGATTCCGACCAGGAAGATGATCCACACGAGCAGCTGCTTTGGAGCCCCCATGATAAAGCGCTTCATGATGGTGTTCATCAGGCCGACCTGCTCGGCAAGCCCGATGCCCAGCATCATGGTCAGCACGAGCCCTAGGGGCGCGAAGCCGACGAAGTTCTTGATGAGGTCCTTGAACATGTACAGGATGCCGTCTTTGGAAAGGAGGCTCTTGATCAGGACCGGCTTCGCGGTGCTCGGGTGGGCGACCTCGACTTTCAGGGCCGCGAAGATCGCCGAAAGGACGATGACGCCCACGGCCAGGGCCACGAACATGATGAACGGGTGGGGCAGTTTATTGCCGACCTTCTCCACTCCGTCAAGGAATCGAATCATGAGCGATTTCCTCTGGGCCTTCTCTTGAGTCACTTCAAGCCTCCTCTGCGCACCGGAATAATGGTCATATTAATGACATGACCATTATTGGCATTTAACATGGTTTTTCGCATCTGTCAACAAGAAATCATGCTCCCAGCGGGCTCGAGCTTCGCCGCGACGTCGTTGCGCAACGGCGTTGCTAGGTATATCCTGCGGAGAACCTTGCGGATGTCGGAGGGTATCGTACGGATGGACCCCAGGACCATAGCCCTGCTCATGCTGATCAGCGGCGCGGAATGCAGCCTACTTTTTTTCGCCGCGGGGATTTTCCAACGGAAACCGGAGAAAATAACCACCCGGCCGTCCTTGTTCTGGGGCATCGGAACCGCTGTACATGTGCTGGGAGTACTTGGGCTCATGACCCAGGGGATCGCCGGTCCCTGGTTCAGCTTGGTCTTCGCCAATTCCGCGATCATTCTGGGCCAACTTCTCATCCTGGTCGGCATACGCCGGCTGGCGGGCTTGAAACCGGCCCTGCTCCGCTACTTGGCTGTCTGGCTGCTCTATTCCACAGCGGCGGTCCTGTTCACCTTCGTCCATCCGTCGACTACAGCCCGGATCATCCTCTTTTCCCTGGCGATCTCGGCTTTTTACGTCGAGGCCGCGGTCCTGGTCCTGGTCTCCAAGGCTTGGAAGCGCGGATCCCTGACGGTCTGCCTGGCCGGCACCTTCCTGGCCTTGGCGGGCTTTTTCGCCGCCCGAGCCCTGGTCACGGTTTTCGTGTCGCCGGCCTCGATCTTTTCCCCCTCCGCCATGAACCTGGCCACCTACATCGTGTCCCACGTCGGCCTGATCGGGTGGAGCCTGGGGCTCATTCTCCTTCAGCAGCGCCGCACCGAGGCGGACCTGGAGAGGGCGCTCCGGGAGAAGGAGGTGCTCTTCCGGGAACTACAGCACCGCATCAAGAACAGCATCTCCGTGATCGCTAGTCTGGTGAGCCTCGAGGCTTCCCGGGTGAAGGATTCCGGGGCGGCGGAGGTCCTGGAGAGCCTGGAGGGACGCATCTCCGCCATCGCCTCCCTGTACGAGCATCTATTCCAATCCGGCTAGGCCGACCGGATCGACCTCGACCTGTACCTGAAAGCCGTGGTCGAGACGCTCTTTTCCGGACAGGCCGCGCGGGAACGCCGGATCCGGCTGGATCTGGAGGCGGAAGAGATGCGCATCGACGTACGAAGGGCTATCCCCTTGGGCATCATCGCCAACGAGCTCGCCTCGGACTGCCTCAAGCACGCGTTCCCCGGCGGCCGGTGCGGGACGGTCCGGGTATCCCTTCGCGGGGAGGGTCCGGAGGCGGTGCTCCAGGTTCGGGACGACGGCCGGGGCCTGCCTGCGGATTTTTCCGTCGGTTCCGGCGGGGGCCTCGGGCTGGTGCTGGTGGACATGCTGGCCAAGCAGGTGGGCGGGTCCTTCACGGCGGCGTCCGAGGCCGGGACGGTGTTCACGGTCAGGTTCCCGAGGGAGGCTTGATCGGCGGGCTCCTCCGTCGTCCCGTATCGGGACGGGGCATTCCCGGCCGCCCGCGATACCCCGCCGCCTAGGCCGGTTCCTCCATCCCGTCGGATCCTTCCATGCGAAAGGCCCCTGTCGGGCAGAGGTCCACGCAGGTCGAGCAGGCCAGGCAGCGCCTCGGATCGTAGACGGTCCTTCCTCCCTTGCCGGAGATCGCGCAGCAGTGGCCTATGTTCCAGCAGGCCCCGCAGGCGCTGCACTTCCCCTCGTCCAGGACGGCCCGTCCGGGACGCACGGTGAGCTCGCCGGCGGAGACGATGTTCCGGGCTAAAAGGCCGCGGAGGTCCGCGAGCCGGGCGAAGCCCATGTCCCGCATGTAGGCCCCGAACTGGTCCAGCATCTTCGGAAGCCAGTCGAAGCCCCGGAGCATGGTCTCCGTGCAGATCCATACGGCGTCGGCACCCACCAGGAGGTGCTCCACCGAACTCGCCAGATCCGTCGCCCCGCCGGAGCTGATCAGCACCGCATCGGGCCCGGCGGCCTGGCGCATCTGGTAGGTGGTGCGCAGGGCCAGGGGCCGGATGGCGGGTCCGGACATGCAGCCCAGGGTGATCTGGTCCTGGAGGCGGTAGATGCCCTTCATGGGGTCCCGGATGTCGATGTCCGGGATGCCCAGGAGGTTGCCGTTGTGCCCGATCGCCGCGGCCCCGGCCCGGACGGCGGTCCGTCCCGCCAGGGGAGCCAGGTTGCCGTCAGCGGAGAACTTGGCGATGACCGGGACTCCCGCCGCCTCGCTCACGGTCCGGACCACCTTGGGCATTTCCTCCATGTCGTTTCCCAGGCTGGCTCCGGTGTGCTTTGTGGTGGAGGCTCCCGTGGAGGAGAGGTTGAAGGACATGTTCGGGCAGCAGAGGTTGAGCTCGATAATGCGCGCCCCGGCCTCCACGAAGCGGCGGGCCAGGCGGCCCCAGCCCTCGAGGTCTTCGCCGTCGTAGGTCATGGTCGGGATGACCACGAAGCCGGGGGAGGTCTTCCGGCAGGCCTCCTCGGTCAGCTTCAGAGCCTCGTCTGCGGTGAGCCTGCGCTCGGCGGTGAAGATGTGGTAGCGGGGCTTACGGAGCCAACGGTACCGGGGCGGGAAGTTGAGGTAGGGGAAGGGCTCGATGGCCAGCTTGATCGAGGCGCCGGCCCAGCCCGAATCCTCGGCCCGCCGGATCTGTTCCACGGTGGTCACGGTGGGCCCGGATCCCACGAGGAAGGGATTCTTGAACTCGATGCCGCCGATTCGGAAGGACAGGTCCGGGCTCGATGTCATGGAGCGCTCCTGCGGGGCGGTATGGGACGGCGGAACAGCCGACGGTACGCTCCGTATAGGATTCGCGCGACGGAGAGGAAATTTCAAGGGTCGGGCGCCGAAATCGGAGGGGAGCGGGGTATTTCAAGCACCGCGGAAACCGGGATTCGCCGCTTAGGCGGACGGCGAATCCCGACGTCTTGTTTTCGGCCGAAGGACGGATGCGGGTACGGCCGTTTTGTATCCGGACCTATAAGGAATCGTTGTAGATCGAGATCGAAAGACCCCGGAGCTCCGCCCGCTTGTTGAAGATCCGGAAGTTGCCGTACCAGCAGCCCGCGCTTCCCAGGAAGAGGCCCGCGGCGGTCCAGTAGATCGCGATGGTCCCGTCCCGGTCGGATGTACCGGAGGCGGCTACGAAGAAGTTCGCAAGACCGCCTATGAAGGTGGCGCCTCCGGCGATCGCGGTGACCAGATGCCATGTGCTGAGCCGCTGGGCTTCGGTCATCTCGTCCCGGGTTTCCGGGAAGTCGTACAGGAGGAAGCTGTGAACGGAGTCCGGGACGATCGGCGTTTCCCCCTGGAGGTACCTCGGAGGGGCCAGGAGGCCTCCCGGGGACAGGATCTCAACGGGCGTCCCGACCTTGAACAGGGTCTGGGCTCCGGCGGTTCCCGCGATCAGCGTGAAGACCAGGAGGGGGAGCAGAATCCTTCGCATGGCGCACTCCTCTACGACCGCGCCGGATATCGGCGCTTGGTTATCGGATAGGAAGGCGGTCCGCAGCGAAGCCCGTGGGCGGGGCGGATGGATGGTGAACGCGAGTTTGCAATGGCTCCGTCGCTCGGGCAGTGCGCCTCGGTCCATTCCTACCGAATCGCTGCCAGCAACGTTGGCGCTTCATGATGAGTCAGGGGTAAAGCCTCTGTCAAGCGTTTCCTATCGATATGCGAAGGACGTTTCCGTCCGGTATCGTGAAGGGCCGCCGTCATAGTATCGGGACGTCCTCGATTTCCCCGGCCATGCGGATCAGGCGCCGGATGTCCCGGGATCGATCCCCGGGTAGTCCCGGATCCGGACCGGCTTGGGGCGGAAGGCTTCCACGGTCCGGCGGAGCACGACAAGATAGTCCTCGGAAATGCCGGTCCCGGCGGCGACCGCCGCGGGGCCCTCCTTGGATCTCAGGGCCCGGACAAGGTCCTCCAGGGTCCCGAGGCCGGCGGATCGGAGGGCCCGGAGCTTCTCTTCGAGCCCTTCGAGGAGGGGGATCTGGCTGGGGATGAGGTCCGCGCCGGAAAAGCGCCGGACGATCTTGTCCAGGCTCAGGCGGGTGAAGTCGGGGTAATAGGGCATACGGCCTCCTTCTCAGCCGCCGGGGGCGGCTCCGGGGCCCGCGGAGGCCGGGACGGGAGCCGTCC
>JBGSPT010000475.1:0-3590 GCA_041738475.1 Treponematales bacterium | reverse complement strand
CCGGGATCGCCGCATCCCCCGCCAGGGCCGTCCGCAAGGCCCCCGATGCGGGATCCGCGGTCCTGGGAACCGCGGCATCGTAGAAAGTCAGGGTGAAGCCCCGGTAACGCAGGGCCGGCCCCGAGGAGTACTTGAAGGTCTCGTCCAGGCGGTCCCGGATGATCACGGGCCTTCCCGTATCCGAACGCACAAGGATGTCCGCCTCGTGGGTCCCCTGGGCTTCCAGGAGCCCGGGATCCCCCCCGGGATCCTGGCCCGCCCGGTACCGGACCGCGAACTTGGCGAAGATGCGGCGCACCGGAATGCCCTTGTAGGTCTCCTCGCCGCGGTACTCGTACTCGACCAGGATCCGGGTGCGGGTTGTGATGCCGGAATTTCGGGGATCCACGACCCGGACGCCCTCCGCGGTCCATCGGTCCCCGGGGGAAACCGGGCCGGGAGGAAAGGCGGGGAAGCCCCGGACGCTCGGGAATCCGTTGTCCTCGGCCATGCGTATCGAGCCGTCCGGGCCCATGCGGAAGGAGGCGGGAACCTGCTCGTCCACCCGGCGGGCCGCGGAAGCCATGTCCCGGAGGGTTTCCTCGAAGACCAGGAAGTCCCCGCGCCAGAGGGCTCCGGGAGCGGGGGAATCGGGTTCCATTCGTCCCCGGACTTCCCGGTAGACGTGGCCCACGTAGCGGCCGTCCTCGTACCGGGACCAGTCGGATTTCTCGGTGAGCACGTAGGCATCGGAACCGGCGTAGGAAAGGACGACGGGCTGGGCGAAGCCCGGAACCGCGGCTGCTACGAGCACGGCAAGGACGGCCAGGACCAGGGGTTTCACGCCGCGTCCCTGCCGGGCGGGCCGCAGACGGCGGCGGCCACCATGCGGGTGAAGTCCGAGGGACCCTCCCTGCGGAAGGAGCCGAGATCCCCGTCGCAGGAGGTACAGCCGAGGATCCGGGTCACGGACCTCAGCCCCAGCCTGCCGGCGATGCCCAGGTTTGCGGCCCCGAGGTCCAGCCTCCAGGCTCCCCCCTCCAGCCGGACGGCATCGGATCCGAATTCGGCCCGGAAGGTCCGCGCCCTCTCCTCGGACACCCGGTAACAGCAGGGGCCTATGGCGGGCCCCAGGAAGGCGTCTATCTCCGAGGGGGCGGCCCCGAACCGCTCACCGAGTCCCCGGACCGCGGCTTCCAGGATCCCCGTGCCCTGCCAGCCGGAATGCAGCACCCCGTAGGCCCCGCTTTCCGGGTGGCGGATCCAAATGGGCATGCAGTCCGCCACGGTAACCGTGGGAACCCAGGGGCCGGGTTCCACGATGATGCCGTCCGCCCGGGCCCCCCGAAGCTCCTCGGGCCCCCGGGGATAGAGCACGGTCCGGGAATGGACAAGCTCCACCGCCAGGACCCTGCCGGGTTCTATCCCGTGGCCCCGGAAAAAGGTCTCCCGCAGGGGGTTCGGCTCGTCGTGGAGGTAGCGCATGGAGCCCAGGGGCCGCAGGGACAGGAGGGCCCAGGGGGCGCCGGGGTCCTCGCCCAGGGGAAACCGGGCGGTCCCGCCGGATCGGACCGCCGCCAGGGGAATCTCGACGCGGTTCACGGGGTATCCCTGAGCACGCCGAGCCTCTCCAGCTCGTCCAGGAAGTGGACGGTCCTCTCGAGGCGGTTCTTGATGGAATCCAGGTTCCGGAGAAACTCCTTGTTTCCCTTGCCTTCTATGTAGGAGAGGTTGGAAAGGGAGTCGTACCGGCCCCCGGCCTCCCCCTTGAGCAGGCCCTTCAGGATCGCCTGCATCCGCTTCATCGCCTCCCTGCTCCGGTTGAGCAGGGCCTCCGCCTCTCCGTTGGCGGCCTGCAGGGCCGACTGGATCTTCCGGCGCTTGAGGGGCAGGGATACCAGCTCCTCCCGGGCCTGGGACCAGGCCGAGCCGAGGTCCCCACCGGGGCCGAGCCTGTCGTCCAGGGCGGACAGGGCGTCCGGGATCTGCAGCAGTTCGTTGTAGGCGTCGGTGTACTCCACGCGGTTGTCCTTCTTGTAGAACTCCCCCTCGATGAGCAGGACCTTGAGGGAACGGTTCATCTCCGGAACGAAGAGCCTCTCGTAAAAGGCGTACAGGAAGGCCAAGGCCTTTTCAAGGCGCACCGGAGGGGCTCCGTCCCTCCCCTCCTCGGAGATATGGCCGAACAGCACCGCCTCCTGGGAGCCCAGGAAGCCCGCGATGTCGGTCTGGAGATCCTGCATGCGCCGTTCCGTCGCGTAGAAGCCCAGCTGTTTCTCGATCCGGTCCTTCCAGAATCCCTTGAAGATGGCGAACCAGTCCTCCCCGCCGGCGAGTTCCCGGGGCCGGTAGTTCGGATCCTCCAGGACCAGCCGAAGTATGCCGTACAGGGGAACCCGGGCGTTGAAGGCGCGGATACGGGAAAGGGCTTCCTCGATCCGGTCCAGCTGGGATTTCAGGGCTCCCTCGGCGTCGAAGTCGGGATTTTCCATGTCGTCCCGCATCTGGAAGACCAGCAGGGATTCCATAAGCTTTAGGGAGGGAGGGGAGGCCATGGAATACAGGCCGTCCGCCAATTCGGACACCAGCTCCCGGGCTGAGACGAAGGGGCTTTCCGGGATTCCCGCCGGCCCTTCCTCGAAGCAGGCGAAGAGGCGGTCGTAGAGAAATCCGGCCACGCGCTTCAGGAAGGTGAGGCTCCGGACGTCGGCGTACATCCTCCGCCGGCTGTCCTCGGGGATCGAGGAAAGGATCTCGTCGTACGCCGCCCAGACCGCCGCCCGGACTTCGGGCTCCCCGGCCAGGGAGTTCGTCTGCGCGTATTGAAAGGGATCCGTCCCGGAGAGCAGCCTCTGATGCTGTTCCTCCAACTCCAGGGAGGCCAGGAATGCGTAGAAGGCGCCCTTGTCCTTCTCGATGGTCCGATCCAGAAGATCGTAGATGAAGCGGGCGGCGTCCCGCAGGCTCTTCAATTCCTCCAGCATCCGGCCCAGGAACACCCGCCGGGAATAGGAGACCAGGCCGGGATTTCCCAGTTCGATGCGGCGGGCAAGAGTCTTGAGGACCAGTTCCTTGACCAATTCGTCCCGGGGCTTGCCGGAAAAGATCCGCCGGATCAGGATGACCAGCCGGGAAAGGGGGTTGAGCTCCCGGTAGCGGGCGGAGTAATCGACCGGGGGCTCCCGCACGGTTTCCGGCCGGAACATCGGCTCGTCGGAAACCTCCGCGGTTCCCCGGATCCGGGTCAGGAGATCCCTCCTTTCTTCCCGGGAAAGCCCGCGCACCAGGCGGTCGAAGGTCGAAGCTTCGTTCATACAAGTACTATCCTACTCCACGCCCCGGTCCGGCGCAATCCGCCGGGCGCGGTTCGCAACCCGGGCCGACGGAGGGGGAAGAAAACCCTCACCCCTCGATCCGAACCGGAGACCCGGTCCGGGGATGCGGGAATTCCAGGACCGCCGCGTGGAGTGCCAGGCGTTCCCCCGGTAGTCCTCCGTACACCTCGTCCCCCTCCAGGGACAGGCCGATCCAGGCCAGGTGGGCCCGGATCTGGTGCCGGAATCCCCGGGTCAGGGCGGCCCGGAGTGCCAGGACCCCTCCTGCGGAGTCGG
>JBGSPT010000400.1:0-19978 GCA_041738475.1 Treponematales bacterium | reverse complement strand
GCGGCGCTGAAGGCGGCCAGGAACAGCAGGTTGGGAGCGGTCCGGGCAAGACCCGCCCCTTCCAGCATGACCCCCCGGGCGGCCTGGATGACATGGGTCAAGGGGAGGGTCATGGAGACGCTCCGCAGGATCGCAGGGGATCCCTCCAGGGAGAAGAACACCCCGGAGAGGGCCAGCATCGGCAGGGTCACCAGGTTCATGAGCCCGCTGACCAACTCCTCGCTCCGGAACCGCGCCGCGAACACCAGGCCCAGAGCCTCCATGCTGACGATCCCGAGTGCCGCGATCCCGAGCAGGAGGATCCAGGAGCCCTCCATCCGGAACCGGAGGAAGGCGTTCGTTCCCGCGAAGACCGCCACGCTGGTGAGTATCACGATGAGGAACCGGGAGAGGGCCTGGGCGGATACGAAGCCCAGGGCAGAAACCGGGGTCGCCTTCAGGCGCTTCAGGACCCCGTTTTTCCGGTACCGGACGATCACGAAGCCCACCCCGAAGAGGCAGGAGAACATGATGTTCATCCCTATGACCCCGGGCACCAGCCAGTCGACGTAGCGGATGGGGGCGCCCTGGACGGTCCGTTCCGGGAATCCGGACAGGAAGGGGTCCGAGCGCAGGAGTCTCCGGAGCAGGGACGCGTTCTTCCCCTGGGCGTTGAGGTAGAAGTTACCCGAATCGAAATCCAAGACCAGGTCCAGCTCGTGGCGGCGGAGTTTGTCCAGGGGCCCTCCGGGTGCTTCGGCGGGGTAGGGGATGAATTCCGCCTGTTCGACGGCCAGGAAGGACTCCGGGTGTTCGGCCCCGGCGGGCGGAGAACCCAGGACTCCTACCTTGAACAGGGGTCCGCCGTCGCCGGAGAAGGCGAAGGAGAATCCCAGGACGAGAACCACCGGGAAAAGGAGATTCCAGAAGAAGGTCCCCCGGTCCCGGACGAATTCCATCGTACGGGCGTATACCATGGCCCAGAACTGTTTCATCTCGATCCTTCCTAGGCTCGAAGCGAGGAGCCGGTGAGCTCGATAAAGAGGTCCTCGAGGTCGGGTTTGTGGATGGAAAGGCCCTCCAGGTTGATACCCGCCGCCAGGAGTTCCCTCATCGTGCCGTCGAGGTTTTCCGACTGGATCTCCAGGTGGTCCGCGACCATCTTCCCCGAGCCCGGGACGGGACCGTCCAGACAGCCCTTGGGGATCCGGACCAGGGCTCCCTTGAAGTGCCGCGCCAGGAGCCTCGCGGGGCTTCCGCGTTCCAGGATCCTTCCCCGGTCCATGATGGCCACCTCGTCGCAGAGCGCCTGGGCTTCGTCCATGTAGTGGGTCGTGAGGACCACGGTAGCCCGCTCCGACTTGATCCTCCCCAGGAGGTCCCAGAAGTTCCGGCGGGCCTGGGGATCCAGGCCTGTGGTCGGCTCGTCCAGGAAGACGATGTCCGGCCGGGGAACGATGGCGAGGGCCAGGAGCATCCTCTGCCTCTGACCACCCGAGAGTTTCCGGTTGTCCCGATCCAGGATGTCCGCCAGGGAACAGAGGTCGACGACCTCCTCCAGGGGGCGGGGTGCCGGGTAGAAGGCGGAGAACAGTCTCAGGGTCTCTCGGACGGTGATGAATTCCGGGAGGGCGGTGGTCTGGAACTGGATCCCGACCCTCCGCTTGAAATCCCGGTCCAGGGGCTTGCCCCGGTAGAGGAGGGTTCCGGCGTCCGGGGCGAGTATCCCCTCCATCATTTCGATGGTAGTGGTCTTGCCCGCCCCGTTGGGGCCCAGGATACCCAGGCAGGTCCCTTCCTCGATGGGAAGGTACACGTCGTCCACCGCCTGCACGGAGCCGTACCGTTTCCGGAGACCCGAGGCCTCCAATATTGTTGACATGGATTATAAGGTATATATTCAGGACGACGGAGGCAACGGAAACCGCGAGGGGTTCGCTGCGGACCTGTACCTTTCAGAGGCATGGCATGAGACGGCCGCCCGGGAACGGGCGGCCGTCTCATCCGGAGAAGCTTTTTCAGCGGCCGAGAACATTGTTCAGGGTATCCTCGAAGGTCTTGACCGTGCGGTCCGGGTTCTCCAGCTTGTCCAGGCCGAACAGACCCACCCGGAAGCTCTTGTAGTCCGCGGGCTCGTCGCACTTGATGGGTACGCCTGCGGCAACCTGCATCCCCAGGTCCAGGAACTTCTTCCCCGACTGGATGTCCGGATCCGCGGTGTAGCTGACCACAACCCCCGGGGCCTCGAAGCCCGGAGCCGCCACGCTCTTGAAGCCCTTGGAGGCCAGGAGGGAACGGACGGCGCGTCCGAGTTCCGCCTGGGCTGCCCGGGCCTTCTCGAACCCGAACCCTTCCATCTCCAGCATGACGTCCCGGAGGGCGATCAGGGAGTCCGTGGGGGGGGTGGCGTGGTAGGCGTGCTTTCCTGCCTCGTAGGTCTCCATGATCTCCAGCCACTTCTTGAGGTCGCAGGAAAAGCTGGTGCTGACCGTGGAGTCGATGCGCTGCCGGGCGGTCTCGCCCAGGGCCACCATGCCGCAGCAGGGCCGGCCGCTCCAGCCCTTTTGGGGGGCCGTGACCAGGATGTCGATTCCCAGGGCCTTCATGTCCACCCACATCGCGCCGGAGGCCACGCAGTCCAGGACCAGCATGCCCCCGTGGGCATGGACCGCCTCAGCCAGGGACTTGATGTAGCCGTCCGGGAGGATCATCCCCGAGGAGGTCTCCACGTGGGGGGCGAAGACCAGGTCCGGCTTTTCCCGCAGGATGGTCTCGACCGCCTCCTCGATCGGGACCGGCTCGAAGGGGGACTCCGGGGCCTCCTCGGTCCTGCGGGCTTTTAGGACGGTCTCGGAGGAGGGGATCTTCCCGACCTCGAAGATCTGGCTCCACCGGAAGCTGAACAGACCGTTCCGGATGATAAGGCATTTCTTGCCGGTGGCGAATTGCCGGGCCACCGCCTCCATGCCGAAGGTCCCGGAGCCCGGCACGATGACCGCGGAGCGGGCCTTGTAGACATCCTTCATGATCCGGGAAATGTCCCGCATGGCGGCCTGGAAGAGCTTGGACATGTGGTTCACGGAACGGTCGGTGTACACGACCGAGTATTCGAGAAGACCGTCGGGATCGACGTCGGGTAAAAGTCCGGGCATGATTTCCTCCTTGCAACCTTTCCTAGGTACCGTAACCCGAACCGCGGGAATCGCGCAAGATTCGCGAACGCCCGTCGGCGCTCGGTCCGGTCACGGGTATTTCGTGGTATACTTCCCCATTCCGATCATGGGGGTATGCAGCCTGAAACTCCTTCAGCTGAAGTATTTCCAGACCGTTTGCTACTACAACAGCGTCACCAAGGCGGCCAGCGTCCTGAACGTGGCCCAGCCCAGCGTTTCGGCGTCCATCCGCAGTCTGGAAACCGAATTCGGCGTGGATCTGTTCCGCCGGGTGAAACAACAGCTCGTCCTCACGAACGAAGGTGCCTTCCTCCTGAAGTACGCGAACGATCTTCTGGACGCCGCGGACAGCCTGGAACAGAAAATGGTGGAGCTCGGCCGGGACCGCAAATACCTCCGGGTGGCCGTCCCGCCCATGACGGGCACGTTCGCATTCAACCCCCTGTACTTTGAATACCGCCGCCGGTATCCCGGGGCGGACATGGAGATCCTGGAATCCGGCTCCACTCGGAACCTGTCCGCCGTGGCCGACGAGTCCGTGGACGTGGCGCTCGCCACGACGGGGATCATCGTCAACGATCAGCTCAACGTCCTTCCCCTCATGCCCGTACATGTCGTGCTCTGCGTCCCGAAGTCCCACCCCCTGTCCGGGGAACCCGAGATTCGGTTCGAGATGCTCCGGGACGAATACCTGGTCCTTTTCCGGAAAGGCTCCAAGCACAACGAACTGATCGAGCAGCGGTTCAAGGACCTGGGCATACAACCGAAGATCCTCCTCTATTCGAGCCAGATCCATACGATACGGAGGTTCGTAACCGAGGGCGGTTTCTGCGCCTTCAGCTTCGACGGCGTCGCGGACCTGTTCGAGGACGCCGTCAAGATCCCCGTTCCGGATCTGCCCGTGCAGACCGTGGACCTGGTCTGGAAGAAGGCTAAATACCTGAACAATCGGGAACGATATCTCTTCCATGAGGTCGAGCGGTTCGTCTCCTTCGCCCGGGACTTCACCGCCCGGGAATCCGCCGGCCCGACCCGGTAGGGATCCGGGGAGCCGGGCGGCCCTTCGATCGAGGGAGGGCAGGATCCCGGGAGGCGGCCGGCCTATTCCACGGCGTTTCCTTTCTTGTTCCTCAGGATGATCCAGCGTACCGCCGGCGATACGAATACCAGGATGTTGAGCGCGAAGAGCACCAGGAAGAGAGGCCGCCGCAGGAGGATCTCCCAGCGGCCGCTGTAGAGGGCCACCGTCCGGGTGAACTGGGCGTCCACCATGCCTCCCAGGATGAATCCCAGGACCAGGGCCAGGACCGGGTAATCCGCCTTTCTCAGCAGATATCCGAAGAGGGCGAAGACGCAGAGCACAAGGACGTCGATGTAGAGCATGCGTCCGCCGAAGGCGCCGATGACCGCCAGGACGGTGATCACCGTCGAAAGAATGACGGGGGGGATGAAGATCACCCGGCTGAAGTAATGGATGAACAGGAGGGCGACGGGGATGAGGAGGATCGCGGTATAGAGGTTGGCCCAGATCACCGCGTAGACGACATCCAGGTTCTCCCGCATCAGGTAGGGGCCCGGGACGTAGCCGACCATCAGGAAGGCCGCCATCATCAGGGCGCCCGTACCCGAACCCGGAATTCCGAAGGCCATCATGGTGGCCATGGATCCGCCCTCGCAGGCGTTGTTGGCGGTCTCCGCCGCGACCACCCCGGAGGGTTCCCCGCTGCCGAAATTGTCCTTGTTCTTGGAGCGGGTCTGGGCGAAGCCGTAGGCCAGGGAGGCCGCGATGCTGGCCCCCGCGGCGGGGAGCATCCCGATCAGGACGCCGATTAGGCCCGATGAGAAGGCGTTGAGCTTGTCCTTGAGGGGATATCGGAAGCCTTTGAGGATATCCGAGAACTTAGTCTGGACCACGGCCCCTTCCAGGAATACCGATTTTTTCCCGACCAGGATGATGATCATGGAGATCGCCAGGGTCCCGATGGTGACCGGGGCCAGGGGCAGACCCTCCAGCAGCAGGATGTTGCCGAAGGTGCCCCGGGCCTTGCCGTAGGCGGAAGCTCCCACCGTCCCCAGCAGGAGCCCCGTCAATCCCATCAGGAGGGACTTCGATATCTCGCCCTTGAGCATCCCGATCACCGAGATGGAGAAGAGCATCAGCATGAGGAGTTCGGCGGGACCGAACTTCAGCACCACCAGCCCGATCGAGCGGATCGTGAAGAAGACGATTATCCAGCCCAGGAACGCTCCGATCGCGGAGCTCATGAGGCCGATGCCGAGGGCCTCGTTCTGCCGTCCCCGCTTTGTCATCTCGTACCCGTCGAAGACGGTGGCCACCGCCCCGGAGGTGCCGGGCATGCCCATGAGGACGGCCAGGATGCCGCCTCCGTAGGACGCCCCGGTATAGATGGAGGATAGGAACAGGATGCTCACGATGGGCTCGAAGTAGTACACGAAGGGAAGCATGATCGCTATGGCGGTGGAACCCTTGATGCCCGGCATCGCGCCGAAGGTCACGCCGACGATCAGACCCAGGACCACGGCCGTGATCACCTGGGGCAGGATCGCTATGCTCAAGCCTTGCATCAAGGCTTCCGTATTGAACAGGCCCATGGGTACCGCCTCCTTATGCCGCCGTGTGGACCGGAGTAAACGTGATCATCAGAAGAGAATGCCCTTGGGAAGCCGGATCCCGAACAGCGTCCCGAACAGGAGATACGTAAACAGCGTGACCCCCGCCGGGATGGCCAGCAGCTTCAGCCTGCCCCGGGTGCCGAGTACGAGATTCGAGACCAGGAGGTAGACGAAGGTCGATGCGAAAAAGCCGATAGCCGGGAAGAGGGCGATGTACGGCACCGTCACGGCCAGGAAGAGGGTCTCCTTGCGGGCCAGAAGGTCCCGGAGCGCGGACGCGGCCGGCTTGCCCGGCTCCCCGGATTTCCGTCGCACGGCCAGGGCCCGAAGGTAATCCTTGGCCGTGACGACGACCCGGTACGCCAGGACGACGGCAAGCAGGGCCAGAAGGACCTCGACCACCATCTTGTCCTGCCGGGCCAGGTTCCGGATGTCCAGGAAATAGAAGAGGCCGAACCCTCCCACTGCGAGCAGGAGGGCGAAACCGGCCGCGAAGGATGCCATACATCACCTCCCGGTATCAGAACGCGTCTTTGTACTTCGAGATCGTCGCGAAGACTTCACGCTGGACCGGGTCCGCGATCTTGGGCAGTCGTGCGTCGAAGATGTAGCCGGTTTTCCTCATCGCCGCGGCGAACTCGGGATCCATGGCCGCCTTCTGGAGAGCCGCGGCCAGGTACTCGAAGCGCTCGGGGTACTTCTGCCGGAACTCGCTCTTCACGTGGAAGTACCTGGGGGTGACCATGTTCGGGAAGAGCGTCTTATAGCCGAGTTCCTTCATGACCTTGTTCGCGGAGGTGAACTCCGGATAGGGTGATATTTCGGAAAGGACGGCTATTACCTTGTATTCCGAAGGATCCGCGATTGCCGCCATGCTCTCGTAGTCGCTGATGTAGAAGTCCACGTCCCCGGCCATGAACATGACCCGGTCGGAGCTGCCGCCGTCCACGGGGATCGCCCGGGTGACCAGGCCCTGGCTCTGTAGGATCAGGTCGAACACTCTGCCCCAGCCGGGTCCCACGGGCTGGGCGAACTTGTTGGGGCTGGCCTTCACCTTCTGAAGGAAGTCCTTGAAATCTTTCACGTTGCTGTGCTTGGGGTTGACCATCAGGACCGGGTGTCCGCTGGACATGCTGCCCAGGGCCGTGAAATCGTCGTACTTGTATTCCCCCCGGATGACCGCGGTGCTGAACGTGGAGTGGTGACCGTAGATGATGTAGGAGCCGTCATCCGGGTCGTTGGTCTTGTGGGTCTTGTATCCCACGGTGGTTCCGCCGCCCGGACGATTCTCTACCTTCACCGGTACGCCCAGGACCTTCTGGATGTACGGAGCCAGGGCTCGTGCCTGCCGATCGTTCGTGCCTCCGGCGTTGTAGGGAACGATGATCGTCAAGGATCCGACGGGCCAGGAGGTCAGGGCTTTGCCGGAAGACGAGGTTCCCTGGCCGAACACCGGCAGGGCTGACGCCAGAAGGACCGTCGCCGCGAGAAGCCCCAGTAGTCTAGAACCGAATCCGGTTGTTCTCAGTTTCATGTTCCCACACTCCTTTGTATGACCAGATATCTTTGGGTGCCGCCGATACGGGCGGCGGGGATGCTTTACCGGTTCGCGCATGAACCGTCGTCCATTACAACGGCCCGAGCGCCTTTCCGCGAATGCGTGGAGTTTTTCTTCTCGAACGCTTCTTTTCTCAATCCTGCGCCGATTCCCGGGATCGTGGGTATGCCCAGATACCCCCGGTCCAGGGCGATCGAGGTTTCCACGATCTCAGATTTGGGGGGCAAATAGTCGTCCGCCGGCAGTTCCAGGATGCTGAAGTTTGGGATGGCCGCGCTGAGCTGGACGCAGGCCGCCGTGCTTATTGGGCTCAGGTTCCCGGGATTGTGGGGTACTACCTTTATCCCGAAACCTTCGGCCAGGGCCGCGATCTTCTTGGCGGGAGTGAGTCCCCCGACCGCGCAGACCGAAATCCGGGCGTAGCGGAGCGCGTCCCGTCGGATGAGCATGGCGAACTCCTGGATATTGAGGAGCCGCTCTCCTGTCGCGATCGGCAGGGGAATGCGGCGGGCCAGGTCTCCCATGGAATCCAGGTTGTCCGGCTTGATGGGGTCTTCGTAGAACAGGGGCCGATACTGGGCGATCTCCCGTGCCAGGGCTTCCGCCTCCGCCAGGTCCAGCCTCCGGTGAAGCTCCAGGCAGAGGTCCATGTCCTCCCCGGCCGCCTCCCGGAACCGGGCCACGTGTTCGGCCCCGGTTTTCACTTTCCGGGCAAAGGTCAGGCTCTTGCCTGTCTCCTCCCGCGGAGGATCCAGGAAGGGATTCAAGTGCCCCACGGCGGTGAAGCCTTCGGACCTGGCCTTCCGGATCAGGGAACAGCTCTCCTCCACGGAGGGAGATTTCACGTGGACGTATACCCTCAGCTTGTCCCGGCATCGTTCCCCGCCGCCCAGGAGGCGGTACACGGGGACCCCGTAATACTTCCCGGCGATGTCCCACAGGGCGATGTCGATGGCGGCCAGGGCTCCCATGATGGCCGCTCCTCGGAAGCAGAAAGCCTGGTAAAGGTACTGCCAGTGGAATTCGATGCGCAGGGGGTCCCGGCCGATCAGGTACTCGCGGAAGGTCTGCACCGCCTCCGCGGAGGCTTCCAAGAATCCCCAGGCCCCGGATTCACCGATTCCGACGTGTCCGTCGTCGGTTTCGATCCGGACATACAGGTATTTCGAGACGAAAATAGGCTTGACGTCGATGATCTTGATTTCGGCACCTCCGGATCGGAATCGAGGAGTGGACCCGGGATCCATCCTCGATTCTATGGGTGCACTATAGGGGTGAAAAATACTATCTGTAAAATATAACTTTTTAATGAGATGATCGGAAAAAGCTATAACCTCTTCTGTCCGGGAAACCGGATGTCACCCGAACCCCTGAAGCGCTTCGGATCCCCTCACTCCATCCGCGCCGAGGCGATGACCTTTTCGTAGTCCGGCTTCAGGGCCGCGAACCCGTCCGCCATGGCCCCGCAGACCAGGCTGTGGACCCTGCCGCCCTGGAAGACGTACAGGACGATGTAGTTCATCTTCATGCCGGAGACCTCGCCGGAGAAATCGAAGCGCCGGGCCTCGTTCCCGCCCACCTTGAGGCTCGTGACGGGACCGAACTTGCAGTTGGCGAAGCTCTTGGCGAAGTTCTTCTGGGCGAAAGCGGTGAAGGAGTCCGGGGTTCTGGCCTCGGAGGGCATGTTTTCCGGTTTCAGCGTGTAGGTCCCCGTGCCCTTCATCATCATGGAGGCGTTGGAGGGATGGGGGCTCCATCCGGCGGGAGCGGTGACGGCCAGGCGGGAGCCGCCTTGGGCTGCGGCGGGTACGGGAACGAGGACGATCGCCAGGGCTAGGAGGAAGGCGGACAGGGAACCAAGTTTGCGGATACGTTTCGACATGATGACCTCCGGAGGATGCGGGAACCTGAGGCGGCACGGCCGCCGGGGAGCATCGTATCCGGTCCCGCAGGGTTTGTCATCCGTTTCGGCGGGGGGGACCCTTCGAGTCCTACCCCTGTGGTAGGACTCGCCCTCTATTCGACGGCATAGTGCCGTCTCATTCCGGGCCGGGGTTCCGGTCTTTCGGGGCCGTCCATGGCCCCTTTCCCTCGCTGCCGTTCGGCGGCCGGAACCCTTCGAGTCCAAAAGTTAAAAAGAAAGCCGGTCCATGGAAGGACCGGCTTTCTTTTTAGCAGGGGTAGGACTCGAACCTACGACCTCCGGGTTATGAGCCCGACGAGCTGCCAACTGCTCTACCCTGCGTCGATGTGAGAGTAAACTACATGAAACGAGAGAAAATGTCAATAGACCCGGTCTATTGCAGAGCCCTCAAACGTGGAAGAACTTCCGCAGGGAGGTGGTCGTGGCGATCCGTAGGTGGATGTAGACCAGGAAGATCCCCACGGGCACCAGGGCGAAGGCCACGATGGAAGCCCACTGGAGCCGGACTTCGCCCCTCAGGAAGAGGTCCGTCAGGTACTCGATGGACAGGCAGATCGCGGTCACCCCGAACAGGATGATGGAGACGATGTTGAGCCCCTTCCGCCGGGCCTTGACCACGGCCAGGACGGTGCCGATTCCGAAGACCTCGATGCAGAGGGCGAGGGGCAGTCCCAGGGAAACGAACCAGGTGTACGCCGGTCCGTCGAACAGATCCAGGGCGCCCAGGAAACCCAGAAGGCCGACCGCGGCGACCGCCAGGGCCAGCCCGGGACGCTTGGGTATGTATAGGGGGAAACCCACGCAGAGCCAGACGAAGGCGATGGAGGCTACGGGGTAGAGGGACCAGGTCAGGTGGCCGGAGACCAGGAAGTTGATCGCCGCCGCGGAGCCCGCAGCTATGGCCATGCAGACGGTGATGACCTCCCGGGTGATGAAGAGCTTTTCCCGGGGTGTGAAGTTGCCCTTCCCGTCGGGATCGAAGAGGGGTTCGATATGGGGAAGGGGATGGATGGCGGGCCCGGGCTTGTCCGCGTCGGGCCCCACCCGGACTCCGCAGAGGGGGCAGGCACGGGCTTCGTCGCCCAGGTCGACTCCGCAGTTTGGACACAGGTTCATACCGGATCCTCCATGTTGCATTCGAGGCGCACGGGAATGCCCAGGGACGCCAGGCGTTTGAACGCAAGGCGTTCGACTTCCCGGGATCTCATCAGGCTGCCGAAGTTGGCGTATATCCTGTCCCCCCAGGTGACGGCCCCAAGGTTGCCGCAGGTGACCCGGCTCGGGGGCATGAGGCATTCCATACGCTCCACCCGGGAACCCAACGGTTCCGGAAGGGCCAGGGGCCCGAGGTTCGAAACTCCCCCGGACATGAACCGCTTGCCCAAGCTGTTGTAGGCCGCCCGCATGACCACTTCCTTGAGGCCCAGAGGGAGCAGGCGCACATACTGCTTCCGGGAAATGCCGACATTCCGGGCCATCTGGCGGGGAATCTCCCTCTCGGGACTTTCGCTCTTGATGCGATGGTGCACGAGTTCGGCCAGTTCCCCGAACTCGTAATGCCCAAGCCGGAGGTCCACGGAGGGCATGAAGTAGAGGCTGAAGTTGCGCATGGTTCGGGTGGGATAGATCTTGCGCATGTTAATGGGCACTTCCAGGGTGGCCATGGGGCCGCTCCTGCGGCGCATCCAGGCGGGGTAGGACTCCCGGATCTCCTGGAGGGCGTCCATGATGGCGGCGCAGAAGAGTTCCGTCACGGTGACCCCGAGCGACTTGGAGACTTCCTTGACCTTGTCCACCGGCAGGATTCCGGTGGTCACCCGGAACTGGTAGGGGGGGAGCAGGGGGGAGACGATCCGGAATGCGTTGGGCCGCGGCTCGGGCACGGGGAGTTCGGACCGGAAGAACCGGTTGTAGGCGTCCTCGTATTCCTCCGGGTGGGGGGTTCCGTCGGGATCGAAGACGTCCGGGGCGGGCTCGGATTCGACGCCCCGGTACCGGAAATACTGGGCCAGGAGGGTCTTGAAGAAGACCAGGGCCCCCCCGCCGTCGGAGAGGGCGTGGTGCATCTCCAGGGCGATCCGGCGTCCCTTGACACGTACCCGGAAGGGGAACTGGCCGCGCTTGCGCACGTCGAAATCCTGGACGGGGTAGCGGTGATCCGGGACGGGCGCTGGAACCTTGTTCAGGGGCTGGAGGTAATTCCAGAAGAAGCCCCGGTGCAGGTCCACCATGTAATAAGGAAACCGCGGGGCGATGCGCGCCAATGCCGAGGAGAGGGACGGGAGATGGACGGGCTCCGTGAGGGTCGCGGCCAGGCGGAACAGGTAGGTGGCCGAGCGGTCGGACATGACCGGGAAGATCATGGCCGCGTTGTCCAGGACGTACCAGGGGCCGAACTCGTCGGAACGCGCGGCGTTGGCGTACTTTTCGTTCAGTCGCTCGGCTTCCATGCGCCTTCCCTCGTTCAGGATTCGGACGGCAGGGGCTCCGGGATTCCGCCGATCGACGGATCCGGTTCGCATTCTATTCTCGCCCGAAGATTTATGGAAGACAACGCGGAGAAGAATCTCCGCTCCACCTCCCGGGACCGCGCACGGCTCCCGAAGGTGACGTGGAGCTCCCCCTTCCAGCTGCAGACGGCCAGGTTTGTCTTGAGGTTGCGGCTGGGGGCCGGGACGAACTCGAAGCGCCGGACCCGCTCGTCCAGGGGGGCGGGCAGGGCCATGGATCCCAGGTTGGTCAGGAGTCCCGAGATGAGGCCTTCCCCCAGGGAGTCGTAGAGCAGGCGGGCGAAGAAGTTCTTGAGGACCAGGGGCACCAGGCGGACCAGGATCTTGCGTCCGCCCCCGGCGTTCCGGGATATCTGCCGGGCTATCTCCCTCTCGTCGTTCTCCAGGGCGACCCGGTGGTGTACGATGCGGACGAGCTCTTCGAAGGTGTACGGGCCCAGGCGGAGGTCCACGGCGGGCAGGATGAAGAGGGTGAAGTTCCGCAGGGTTCGGGATGGATAGAAGCGTCGCATGTTCACCGGGATTTCCACCGCGGCCATGCACTCCTTCCGTCTCCGGGCCCGGGGAGGCAGGGATTCCCATATCCCCTGGTAGGCGAAGATCAGGGCCGCCGTCAGGAGCTCCGTGACCGTGGAGTCCCTGGACTGGGCGGCCCGGCGCACCGCCGCGAGGTCGAAGATCCCCGTCAGTACCCTGTACTGCCCCAGGGGCAGGGCGGGGCTCGGGGGGCGGAAGGCCCGGGGCCGAGGATCCGGGTGGGGCCAGTTCTCCCGGAAATACCGGTGGTAGGCGTCCTCCCACTCGTGGGGATGCGGCTCGGAGCCGGGCTGGAACACGTCCGGGGCGGACCCGCTCGTCACCCCCTGGAGCCGGAAATACTCGGCCAGGAGGGTTTTGGCGAAGATCAGGCCCCCGTAGCCGTCCGCCAGGATGTGGGAAAACTCGCAGGCTATCCGTGACCCCCGGGCCCGGACCCGGAAGAGGTGGCCCCGGGTCTTACGGGGATCCAGCCCCTGGCAGGGGGATCCGATGTCCGCGATCACCGTCGGGGGCTTTCGGGAAGGCTGGAAATAATACCAGAAGAAGCCCCGCCGGAGCTCCACCAGGAAGTAGGGAAACCGGGGGGCTATGTTCGCGAGGGCCCGCTGAAGGACGGGAAGATCTACCGGACTGTCCAGGACTACGGCGATACGGAACAGGCTGGTGGCCACCAGGTCCGATATGGCGGGCATGATGATGGCGGCATTGTCCAGCATGTAGTAGCGATCGGAGGCGGACTGGAAGAGGGTCCGGGCCATCCGTATGTTCGCGATATTGGTCGACATCACCCGAATTCGACCTTGGAACGCGAAATCGGTTGCCGCTCTGCGAGTTCTAAGGATTTCCTGAGAATTTTGACAGGATGGACAGGATGAAGACCGGATGTACAGGATGGAAGAACGGAGGAGAGATTGCGGTTGCGCTCTTTATTCAATATCCGGGATAGCGTATGGAATGGGCGTGCCGTGACTTCCTCCCTTGTTCCAGGATTTAATCCTGTTCATCCTCCCCAAATCATGTTCATCCTGTCAATATTTGCCAGAAATCTTACAAGAAGGGCACGTACGGGAACAACAGGACGAAGGCCACGGTCACCAGCAGGGCCGGCAGGAAATCCCCGGTCCGGATTTTACGGAGTTCCAGGAGGTTGAGGCCTATCATCAGGACCAGGACCCCTCCCACGGCGGTAAGCTCGGAGAGCATGGTCTCCGTGACCAGGTGGGCGATGCGGACCGAGAGCAGTGTCAGAGCCCCCTGGTATACCAGGACGGCCAGGGCCGAGAAGGCCACGCCCACGCCCATGGCACCCGCGAAGAGCACGGAGATGAATCCGTCCAGGACGCTCTTGGTCAGGAGGATGGAGTAATCGCCCTCCACCCCCGCCCGGAAGGATCCCACCAGGGCCATGGCACCGGCGCAGAACAGCACCGAGGCGTTCAGGAAGCCGTAGGCGAAGGAGGAGCCCTCTTCGCCCTTGGCGAAGCGGCGCTTCAAGACCTCCCCGAAGCGGAAGACGGCTCCCTCCACGTCCATCCAGGTGCCCCAGATGCCTCCGATAAAAAGGGCCAGGGCAAGGGCCAGGACGTGGCCGGTCTTGAAGGCCATCTGCATTCCCAGGACCAGGGTGATGCAGCCCGCGGCGGTGAAGACCGTGTCCTTCATCTTCTCGGAGAAGCCTTTGCGCAGGACCAACCCTACGAAGGTGCCCAGGATTATGGCTATGGCGTTCACTACGGTGGCTATCATGGCGGCTCCGATGGGGACGGCTCGGGGTCAAGGCTTGACCGCGGAATCCCGATTATATACTATCGAACCCGCAAGGGGGGCAAGGGACATGGAAACCCTCACGGAACTACGGGAATCCGGAACCGCCGACCGCGCCGCGGCGCGCATCTACTGCGCCAACTGCGTGCACTGCAAGCTCATGCCGACCCCCGCCCACGGGACGGGGCGGTATTACCTCCGCGTCCGCTGCGACGCGGGAAAATGGAAAAAGAAACTGGGGGAGGAGAAGATCTACAAGTACTTCACCGTCGCCCGTCGCGCCATAGAGTCCTGCGACAAGTACGAGGACATGGGGGATCCCCGGGAGTTCATGCGGGATCTAAAGAAGTCCCTGCCCGACAAGGACGAAATCTACACGGCCTGACCGACCGAGGAATTCCGATGACCCAACGCTCCGTCCCGATACTCGCCGCCCTGTTCGCCGCGGCCCTGCTCGCCTCCTGCGCCTCCAAGCCCCCCGTGATCCCCGAGGACGCCAGCGCCATGGAGCTGATCCAGCGCGCCCAGGAAGCCTCGGACCGGTCCGACTGGGCCGCCGCCATCGTCTACTACGAGACCGCCCGTGAGCGCTTCGGGTCGGATCCCTCGGTCCTGGTGACCTGCGAGTACGAGACGGCCTTCATCCACTACAAGCAGGGGAAGTACGCCCTGGCGGAGGAGGAGTTCCTCGCCCTCATCGCCAAGTACGAGTCCCCCGAGGGCGCGTCCCTCCCGCCCCGGTACCTTATCCTGGCACGGAAGGTCCTGCCCACGGTGCGGGAAAAGATGGGCAAGCCGGCCGAAATCACGGCCGTGTCCACGAATTAACCACAGAGACACAGAGACACAGAGACACAGAGAGAAGAAAAGCAAGGGTAGGGAGAGCGAAGACAGTCGGTCGCATATCCGCATCGTCTGTCGCATTCGGACTCTTCCCTAATTCTTCTCTCCGTGCCCTCCGTGAGCTCCGTGGTTAATTCCGGAAATCCGTATCCTTAGAACCCCAGGTTCTCCCCGACGATCACGACGGTTAAGTCCGAGAGGCTGGGCCTGCGGCGCAGGATCTGGTAGACCCGGCAGATGCGGGTCTCGCCCTGGCAGTCCTCGCAGGTCCCGGTCTTGACGCAGGGATTGGGCTTGTCCAGGCGTTTGTTGTTCATGGGGCTGGCGTAGGTCTCCACCCGGGCGAAGGCCTCGTCGAGATCCCGGACGATCTTGTTGGTCCCGACGACAACCACGGCCTTGGTGGGTCCGAAGGTCAGGGCCGCCACGCGGTTGCCGTTTCCGTCCACGTTGACGATGTCCCCTTCCAGGGTGACCGCGTTGGAACCCGACACGAAGACGTCGCAGGTGAGCTGTTTGCGCAGGATTTCCAGCTTCTTTTCCGCCGCAAGCCCGGGGGCGTTGTGGTCCAGGAGGACGGCGCCCTTGGCCGCGGCCTTATCCTGGATGCCCAGGGCCTTGACGGTCATGGAGCCGCCGAATCCTACGGAGGCGCCGGGCTTGATGAAGGAGAGGACCTTGTCCGCGGCTTCCGCGGACGTGGCGGCGTAGACGGCGTCGAAGCCGTTCTTCTGCAGGGCCTTGACGGCCTGGGCGCCCAGGGCTTCGGCATGCCAAGTCTCGACGGGGTTCATGGGGACCTCCTTGCGAGGTTTGAAAGGGTGTTGGACCGTACGGCCGACGGCTTCACCATACAGGGCCCGGGCGGGATTGTAAAGCAGGATCGCCGCGCCGTCTCCGCCCGCCCTTCCGGCGCGCCGGAACGGAGGGCCCTTACGGCGGGCTGTCCCGGCGAAGGCCGCATCTCGCTTGCCCAAAGCCCGCGGCCGGGATAGGATATCCTCCCCCTAGAGCGATTAAAAGGAGCACTGTATGAAGATCGCCCCGTATACGGGGGACATGGATTCCTTCGACTACCTGTCCCTCCTGGTCGTGGACCTCCAGGGAGCCCTGCGCTCGGTCTCCCTGCCCCGGTCCTACGTGTCCGAGAAGATCCTGGCGGAGGGCATCGGCTTCGACGCCTCCAACTTCTCCTTCGCCCAGGTGCATTCCAGCGACATGACCGCGGTACCCGACATGTCCTCGGCCTTCCTGGAGGAGCGAGGGGAGTTCCGGGTCTTGCACGCCTTCTGCGACGTCCGGTCCATGGACGGCAAACCCTTCCTCCAATACCCCCGGGTGGTGGCCCGGCGGGCGGAGGAATTCCTGCGGACCACGGGGATCGGCGAGGAAGCCCACATGCTGGTGGAGCTGGAGTTCTACGTCTTCGAGGATGTCCGCTACCACACCACCGTGGACAAATCATACTACTTCGTGGAGAGCGCCGAAGGCTTCGGGGACGAGCATGAGGACCGGGACCGCTTCGGCCTGTCCAAGGGCTACCACCGGATGGGTCCGGACGAGAAGTACGGCATCCTGCGGGACCGGGCGGTTCGCACCATGCTGGAGGCGGGCATCCCCGTGAAGTACCACCACCACGAGGTGGGGGCCTCCCAGATGGAGATCGAGCTGGACTTCATGAACCTCTCCCGGGCGGCGGACGGGGTGGTCCTGGCCAAGTGGATCCTCAAGTCCACGGCGGAGGAGCTGGGGCTCAAGATCACCTTCATGCCCAAGCCCATGTACAAGATCGCCGGAAGCGGCATGCACGTGCACCAATACGTCACCAAGGGAGGCAAGAGCATCTTCCCCGGCGAGGGCCTGTACGGCCTATCCGAGGCGGGTCTTGCCTACACGGCGGGTATCCTGTCCCACGCCCGGACGGGGTCTCTCCTGGCCTTTTCCAATCCCAGCACCAACAGCTATCGCCGCCTGGTCCCGGGCTTCGAGGCCCCGGTATCCGCCACCTTCGCCCAGGGGTCCCGGGCGGCGGCCGTCCGCATTCCCGGCTACCTCAAGAAGGGGCACGCCCGGGTGGAGTTCCGCACCGGGGACGCCACGGCCAACACCTACTATTTCCTGGCGGCCATGCTGTTGGCGGGCCTGGACGGGGTGAGGCGGGGCCTGGATCCCGTGAAGCTAGGGTTCTCCACCGCAAAGCCCGGACCCAAGACCACCTTCCCCACGGGACTCTACCACGTCCTCGGGGGGCTCAAGAAGGACCGGGACTACCTGGCCCCCGCCTTCCCGGAGGAGCTCCTTTCCAACTGGATCGGGTCCAAGATCAAGGAAGCGGAATACGTGTACAACGCCCCGGTCCCGCAGGAATACGAGCTGTACTTCTAGGAGCCCGGCGAAGAGCCGGGGGGACCGATACCACATCTATAGGAGGCATCATGGTTACCAGGAACGCGGACGTGAAGAAAAAGGACCTGTTTCCCGGCGCCAGCCGCAAGGTGCTGGCAACGGGAGGCAAGCTCATGGTCGTGGAGGTCCGGTTCGCCGCGGGCTCCGTCGTGGACGCCCACGCCCATCCCCACGAGCAGGCCAGCTACGTGGTCTCCGGGAAGCTCGCCCTGACCATGGACGGCCGGGAGGAGGTCCTGGGTCCCGGGGACACCTTCTACGCGGGTCCGAATGTCTCCCACGGGGTAAAATTCCTGGAGGACTCGGTGGTGGTGGACACCTTCAGCCCCCAGCGGGAAGACTTCCTCCAGGGCTAGGTTCCGCCGGGCCCGGCGGGGCGAGGGGGATGGAGATCTCGAACTCGCTGCCCCGTCCGGGCTCGGATCGCACAACGACCTCCCAGCCGTGGGAATCCGCCACCCCCCGTACGATCGCAAGCCCCAGGCCCAGGCCCTGCTCTCGGCGGGATGCGGTTCCCCGGTAGAAGAGGTCGAAGATCCGGGGCAGGTCCTCCCCGGCTATGCCCGGCCCGTCGTCGGAGATCGTCACCGTAGCCCGTCCCGGTTCCGCCCGGGCGGCCAGGCGCACGAGGCCGTCCGAGGCGGTGTAGCGCAGGGCGTTGTTCAGGATGTTCTCCAGGGCCCGTTGGGCAAGACGCTCGTCCATGGGCGCCGACACGCCCTGGGGGATCTCAAGATCCGCCCGGAACCTCCGGTCCAGGAGTTCCGCGTCCGCCTGCACCCGGCGGGCGAGGTCCCCCAGGAAGGGCGCCAGCTCCACGGGCGCCAGGTGCCGCCTCCACTCCGAGGTGTCCATCCGGACGAAGTCGATCAGGTCGTCCACCATCCCGTCCAGCTGGTCCACCTTGGCCCCGATGATGTCCACGCAGCGGTCCCTCTCCGCGGGGTCCTCAGCCATGCCGTCGCCGATGGCCTCCGCGTAGCCCTTGATCAGGGCCAGTGGGGTCTTCAGGTCGTGGGAAACCCCCATGATGAATCGGCTGCGCCGGGTCCGGTCCTCCTTCAATGCGTCCCGCATGCGGACCAGGGATGCCGCCAGGGAGGCCAGCTCCCCGCCCCCACGGACGGTTACCGGAGCGTCCAGCTCCCCCGCGGCGATGCGACGGGTTGCGGCCTCCAGGGCAAGGACGGCCTGGGTGATCGACCGGGCGATCAGGACGGATACGGCGGCGGAAAAGGCGAAGAGGGCGGCCAGGAGGGTAGCGAAGGTCGCGAAGAGCCTCTGGAAGGGGCTGGGAGGGCGGCGGCCGTCCCGGGTGATCCGGGTCAGGACCAAAAGCCGCCCGTCCCCGGTCGGAACCGGGGCATCCAGCTGGTAGAGGTAGCGCCCACCTGCGCCCCGCACCCGGTCCAGCACCTCCGCGTCCCGGACGGCCACACCCGTGCCGAAACCCTCGATGGTGGAAAAGAGTACCCGCATGGAGGGGTCCAGGACCGCGTACTCCACCGTCGGGGGCTTTCGCTCCATGAAGCGGGCCAGTTCCTCCCAGGCGTCCCGGTCCACGGTTTCCCCCGCGAGTTGGACGATCTCCTCGTACCCGGGGATCCGGGGCGCCGGGGCTTCCCGCAGGCGCCATGCGAAATAGAAGCCCGACATGACCGCCAGGGGCACCACGACGATACCCGCGACCAGGAGGTAGAACTGGGTACGGATCCTCATGCCGGCTCCCCGGACGGATTGAACCGGTATCCCATGCCGTGGACCGTCTCCAGAAACTTCGGATCCCCGGGATCCTCCTCCAGCTTCCTCCGCAGGCGCTGGATATAGACCGCCACGGCGGTCGGGTCCCCGTAGGCGCCCTTCCACACGGAGGCATAGACGTCCCGGGGGGACAGGGGTCGCCCCTGGTTGGCCGCAAGGAAGGCCAGGACCGCGTATTCCTTGGCGGAGAGGGGGACGCGCCGGCCGTCCTTCCTGAGGAGGCAGGATTCCGTGTCCAGGGTGTAGGGTCCGAAGCGGAACTGCGCCGGGGATTCCCGGGCGGCTCCCTCCTGGGCACGGCGGAGGAGGGCCCGGACCCGGGCGGTGAGGACCCGGGGGGAAAAGGGCTTGGTGACGAACTCGTCGGCCCCGTAGCCGAGCCCGCTGATGATGTCTTCGTCGGCATCCCGGGCGGAGACGATGAGCACGGGACAGCGGCCGCACTTCCGGAACTCGTGGAGGAACTCGAAGCCGTCCATCCCGGGCAGGTTGAGGTCCAGGACGATGAGTTCCGGAGGCCATTCCGGGATCAGGGCCAGGGCTTCCTCCGCGGTCTCGGCCTGGCGGATCTCCATGCCTTCCTTGGAGAGGTACAGCGCGACGAGGTCGGAGAGCTCCGCCACGTCCTCCACGATCAGAACCCGGGCCTTCATGCCGAGAATCACCTCGGTTTCGAGTATAGGCACGGGTCCCCGGCGGGGACAACGGGAACGGGCCCGGGGGGGGTTAAATAACAAAAAATTATGCGCCCTTAATCCGGGATATATAGTCCAAGCCCCTCGGGATCGCGTATTCTTGCGGCATGCAGAGATTCGCTATCCTGATCCTGGCCGCCGCCGTGGCGGTGTCGGCGGCCAAGGCCCAGCCGGGCGCGGCCTCCGCCGAG
>JBGSPT010000390.1:0-1510 GCA_041738475.1 Treponematales bacterium | reverse complement strand
GGACGGGATCGCGGCCCGGGCGGGCGGTACCCAGAGCGACGCGGGGGCCTACCTCGACATCCTGTGCGACTTCGCGGTCTACGCCGCCCTGCCCGGGGCCCTGGCCTTCCGGCTGGGGGGCTCGGCGGTTCCCGTCACCCTGGTCCTCCTTTCGGTCTTCTACGTGAACGCCGCCTCCTGGATGTACCTCTCCGCTCTCCTGGAAAAGCGGGGGGCGGGAGTCCGGGCCTCCGGGGAGCCTACGTCCGTCACGATGCCCCGGGGTTTGGTGGGCGGCACGGAGACTGTTTTGTTCTATTCCGCCTTCCTTCTCTTTCCCCGGATCTACGTGTACCTCGCTGGGGCCATGGCGGGCCTGACTATCCTGGGGGCCCTGCTTCGAGCACGGGCGGGGATGCGGTTGTTGGCCGCTCCGGGGCGGGGCATGGAAGGGGTCGGGCATGAGGATTGAAGCGGAGGGCATCGTCCGGCGCTACGGGCGGACCGCGGCCCTTCGGGGAGCCTCCCTGGATGTCGCTTCCGGGTCCTTCCACGCCATCCTGGGACCCTCGGGGTCCGGGAAGAGCACCCTGCTCCGGATCCTGGCGGGCCTGGAGGCGGCGGACGCGGGTACCCTGCGCTTCGACGGCCGGAGCGATCCCCCGGGTCCCGTGGTCCTCGTGTTCCAGGACTACCTTCTCTTCCCCCACCTGACCGTGTCGGAAAACGTGGGCTTCGGCCTCCGGGCGGCTCGGGTTTCCCGGGCGGAGAGGGAGCGCCGGGTCGCGGAGCTCCTCTCGGTCTTCCGGCTTTCGGACAAGGCGGACGAGTACCCTTCCCGCCTCTCCGGCGGCCAACGCCAGCGGGCGGCCATAGCCCGGGCCCTGGCGGTCCGCCCCGGGGCGGTGCTCCTGGACGAGCCCTTCGCCAACCTGGACCGGGCCCTGAAGCGCGAGACCGCGGAGTTCCTGCGGGACACCCGGCGGGCTTTCGGGATCACCATGGTCTGCGTGACCCACGACCGGGAGGAGGCCTTCGCGGTCTCCGACCGGATCAGCCTTTTGGTGGACGGCCGGGTGGAGGCCGAGGGCGGTCCCCGGGAGATCTACCGGGACAGCCTGGCGGGTCCCCACGCGGATCTCCTGGGCCCCGTGGTGGACCTCCCCTCCGGGCTGGGCGCCCCCTCGGGGAGGTACCGGCCGGAGGATCTATTCCCGGATCCGGCTCCGGGGGCTCCCTGCGTCCTCCGGGACGCGGCGTTTCTGGGTTCCTACACGTCCTACGAGGTGGAAACGGGGGGACGTACCCTCCGGATTTCCGCCGAAAGCCGGGAGTTCCCGGCGGGTGCGACCCTCTGGTTCCGGGCCCGCAGGCCCGGTATCGCGGCCCCGGTGGCCCCGGATCTCGGGGCGGCGGAGGAATCGGCATGAAAACGGTATCACGGATCGGATCGGATCGAAGGCGGAGCGAACGCGCCCCCGGAGTCGGGCGCATCGCGGCCCTGGCCCTGGCCCTGACCGCGGTCCTGGGC
>JBGSPT010000365.1:0-1998 GCA_041738475.1 Treponematales bacterium | reverse complement strand
CGGGCCCCTTCGCGGACCGTCACAAGCTTCGTGACACCGCGGAGGGGCCGGCCTCCAACCTGCGGTGCGGTCCTCCGCGGGCGCGGAGAGCGGGCCGCCCTAAAATCCCAAGCACGAGAGGTCTTCATGAACAACGCATTGGAAGTGCGCTGGCACGGCCGGGGCGGGCAGGGGGCCAAGACGGCGGCCCTGCTCCTGGCGGAGCTGGCCTACGAGGCGGGGCGCAAGGCGCAGGGGTTTCCTGAATACGGACCCGAGCGCATGGGAGCCCCGATCACCGCCTATACCCGCGTCTCCGACGCGGCCATCCGGACCCACTCGAACGTCTACGAGCCGGACCTGGTGGCGGTCCTGGACGAGACCCTCCTGGGCACCGTGGACGTGACCCGGGGGCTCAAGGACGGGGGACGGGTGGTGGTGAACACCCCCTCGACCTCCGCCCAGGCAGCCCGCCTCCTGGGCCTGCCGGAGTCCCGGGTCGTGGCGGTGGACGCCTCGGGGATCGCCAAGGGCGAGCTCGGGAAGCCCATCCCGAACGTGCCCATGCTGGCGGCGGTGGTCCGCGCCTCCGGGCTCCTGCCCCGGGACGAATTCCTGGCCGCCCTCCGGGAGGCGGCGGCCCACAAGTTCGCCTCCAAGCCCGGCGTGGTGGATGCCAACGTCCGCGCCGCGGAGCGCGCCTACGGGGAGGCCTTCCATGGCGACTGAGACCCGGAAATTCCTGCCCTCCTGGCAAAAAATCGATTCCGCGGGAACCGTGGCCGCGTCCGGTTCCTCCGAGAGGTTCCTGACCGGGGACTGGCGCACCGAGCGGCCGGTCTGGAAGGCGGACGTCTGCCGGCACTGCGCCCTCTGCGTGCCCGCCTGTCCGGACTCTTCCATTCCCTTCGGAGCGGACCAGCGGCGCGGGGACTTCGACCTGGACCACTGCAAGGGCTGCGGGGTCTGCGCAGCGGTCTGTCCCTTCGGCGCCATCTCCATGATCCCGGAAGGAGGCTTGAAATGAGCGGACGAAGCGCCCTGCTGTCCGGAAACGAGGCCACCGCCATCGCCATGCGGCAGGCCCGGCCCGACGTATTCGCGGCCTTTCCGATCACCCCCTCCACGGAGATCCCCCAGTATTTCTCCAAGTTCGTAGCGGACGGCGAGACCCCCGCGGTCTTCGTGCCCGTGGAGTCCGAGCACTCCTCCATGAGCGCCTGCATCGGCGCCGCCGCCTCGGGTGCCCGTTCCTTCACGGCCACCAGCGCCAACGGCCTGGCCCTGATGTGGGAGGAGCTCTACATCGCCGCCTCCCTGCGCCTTCCGGTGGTGATGGCCTGCGTGAACCGGGCCCTTTCGGGTCCCATCAACATCAACAACGACCACTCGGACTCCATGGGTGCCCGGGACTCGGGATGGATCCAGCTGTACTCGGAGAACGCCCAGGAGGCCTACGACCAGTTCTTCATCGCCCTCAAGACCGCGGAGGCCGTGGGCCTCCCGGCCATGACCTGCCAGGACGGGTTCATCACGAGCCACGCGGTGGAGCCGGTGGAACTCCTGGAGGACGGATCCGCGGCCGGGTACTGCGGGACCTGGAAACCCGGCAGGACCCTCCTGTCCGGGCCGGTATCCATGGGTCCCTACGACGGGGCGGAGTTCTACATGGAGCACAAGCGCCAGCAGTCCGACGCCGTGGTCCGGGCCTTCGAGGCCCATGACCGGGCGGTCCGGGAGTACCGGGATCTATCGGGCCGCTTCCTTTCCCCGGTGGAGGAATACCGTCTGGAGGACGCCGAGTACGCCTTCGTCCTGATCGGGTCCAGCGCGGGAACCGGCAAGGACGCGGTGGACCGCCTGCGGGAGCGGGGGCATCGGGTGGGGCTCCTCAAGATCCGGCTCTTCCGGCCCTTCCCGGCCGAGGCCATTGCCCGGGCCCTGACAGGCCGCAGGACCGCGGCGGTAATGGACAAGTGCGACGGCTTCTCCGGGTCCGGCGGTCCTCTGGCCGCCGAA
>JBGSPT010000436.1:0-2557 GCA_041738475.1 Treponematales bacterium | reverse complement strand
GTCCCGCCAGGCCGAGCCGGTCAGGAAGCCCCGGACCACCACCTCCACGGGCACCATGTCCGCCCGGCGGACCAGGCAGGCCCGGCCGGTTTCCGCGACCGGGTCGCGGCCCCCGAGTTCCGAGGGGGGCACCAGGTGGTTGGGTACGATGTCCGAGGTCCGGGCGAACCACCACGCCGAGACCCGGGTGAGGACCTCGCCCTTGAAGGGGATCGTGGAAAGCACGCGGTCGAAGGCGGAAATCCGGTCGCTGGCCACCAGGAGCAGACGGCCCATCCCCTCCACCACATCCCGGACCTTGCCCCTGTACACGGGGCGGCCGTCCGCGGCCGCGTCGGGAAGGCCGGCGTACGCGCCCGCAAGGGAGGATTCGATCCGACGCCGGTCCATACCCTAGAGTTCGTCCCGGCGGTTGACCGTGCGGGAGATCAGGCCGTAGGCCACCGCCTCCTCCGCGGTCATCCAGTAGTCCCGGTCGGTATCCTTCTTCACCCGCTCCAGATCCTGTCCGGTCTCCTGGGCGATGAGCTTGTTGATCCGGTCCCGGGTCCGCTCGATCTCCCGGGCGTGGATCTCGATGTCCGTGGCCACCCCCCGGAGGCCCGAGAGGGGCTGGTGGATCAGGTAGTGGGAGTTGGGAAGCCCGACCCGCCGCTCCTTGGGGGCGGCCAGGAGGATGAGGGCGCCGGCGCTGGCCACGAGGCCCATGCCGATCATCCAGACCTGGGGCTTCACGAAACGGGCCATGTCGAAGATCGCGTAGCCCGCGTCCACATCCCCCCCGGGGGAGTCGATCAGGACCCGGATGGGTTCGTCCGACTGGCTTTCCAGGAGGAGGAGCCGGCTGATCACCTTCTCCGCGGTCTCCTTGTTGACCTCCCCGGAAAGGAGGATGGTCCGGGTCTTGAGGAAGCGCTCCGCCAGGGGATCGGGAAAGGCGATCTTCTCGGGGGCGGTATCCTCCTCCTCGCCCTCGGCGCGAAGGGTATCTCGTATGGAGCGAAGGGATTTCATCGGTACTCCTTGACTGGTCTCGACCGCCCTTGGAGGCGGGTCATCCGAAATAGTATAGCGAAAAAGGGGAGCGGCGGCTATCTCGCTCCGCTTGATCCGATCGTTGTAACATAGTATTTTCTATATACTATCGAGCTCAAGGAGCGAACGGTGAAATACACTTCCCTGATCCTGATCGCGGCCGCCGTCCTGCTCGCGGGCGGCTGCTCCCGGGCGGAGCCTAGCGGGACGGCTTCGTCCTCCGACTCGCCCGCCGGTGCCGCGGCGTCCGGGGCTCCAGCGGCCGCCTCTCCCGTTTCCGCGACGGTGCCCGAGTCCCCGTCCTCCAAGCCCTGGTATACGGACCGCTTCGAGGCCCTCGGTTTCTACGTCTTCCCCTCCCCCGTCGAGCTGCCCGCCTTTTCCGTCCAGCCCCGGGCCGGGGGCCCCGCCCTGGTCCCCGCGGCTCTGCAAGGCAAGGTGACCCTCCTCAACTTCTGGGCCACCTGGTGCCCACCCTGCAGGGAGGAGATGCCCTCGATCGAGAAGCTCTACGCCGAACTCCGGGGCGAGGCCTTCGCGGTGGCCGCGATAAGCGTCAAGGAGGATGCCAAGACCGTGGAAGGGTTCCTGAAACAGTACCCCTACACCTTCCCGATCTACCTGGATCCCACGGGAGCGGCCTCCGGCAACTTCGTCACCCGGGGCATCCCAACCACCTTCGTCCTGGACAAGGACGCCCGGGCGATCGCGGCCATCATCGGATCCCGGCCCTACGACGAGCCCGAGGTGATCGCCCTCTTCCGGGACCTGGCGCGGCGATGAACGAGGCTCCCGGATTCCTTCTGGCCCTGGGGGCGGGACTCCTCTCCTTCCTTTCCCCCTGCGTCCTTCCTCTGATACCCGGGTACATCTCCTTCATCTCCGGAACAGGGGCCGCGGACGCCGCAGGGGGCGGGCCCCCGCGCCGGGCGGTCCTGGCAAGGACGGCCGCCTTCGTCCTGGGCTTCACGGCGGTTTTCACGGCCCTGGGCCTGGTCTTCGGCGGGGGCGCCCTGCTCCTTGGAGGCGCCGTCCGGAGGATCACCGCCGCCGCGGGGATCGTGATCATACTCTTCGGACTGAACACCCTGTTCGACTTCCTGAAATTCCTGAACGCCGAGAAACGGGCCCACCCGACCGCCCGGCCTACGGGCTTGGGAGGAGCCTTCATGGTGGGTCTGGCTTTCGGTGCCGGATGGACACCCTGCGTGGGACCCATACTGGCCTCCATCCTGCTGTTCGCGGGGCGAAGCGGGAACCCCTGGGCGGCGGGCGCCCTCCTGGCGGTCTATTCCCTGGGCCTAGCCCTTCCCTTCCTGGCAGCCGGCGCCTTCCTGGACCGAATGAAACCCCTCTTGGACTGGTTCAAGCGCCGGGGCCGGGAAGTCCGGATCGCCTCGGGGCTGATGCTGGTACTACTGGGCCTGGGAATGGCCCTGGGGCAGATCGAGGCCCTGAACGGAAGCTTCGCCCGGGCCGGATTCGCACTTGCGGACCTCGCGGGGTCGAACCCTCGGGGCGC
>JBGSPT010000314.1:0-3572 GCA_041738475.1 Treponematales bacterium | reverse complement strand
TTTCCGCCGGGGGCTGATTCGCTGTCGGCCTATGACGCTGTCCATGTCCATGGCGTTCCATTTATCGACAAAAGGAAGACGGGGGATTATAGTAGGTCGCGCCGTGCCGACCCGAAAGCTCCAGCCCGATCTTCCGCCCGCCCGGGACGGACCGATCTCTTCCTCCGGCAAGCGGGGCCGACTGCCCTCCGGAGGGGGCGCCCTACTGGCGGCTACGGCCCTGGCCCTGGCCGTCAAGGTCTTCGCGGCGGACCTGGCGGTGGTGGAAGGCAGGTCCATGGAGCCCTTCGTTTCCAGGGGCTCCGTGGTTCTGGTGTTGAAATGCGCCTACGGGCTCCGGTCTCCGGGCCGGCTGGGGGCCTATTGGCTCCGCTGGGGCTCGCCGACCCCGGGGGATACGGTCCTGGCCTACCCCCCCGCCACGGGGACCCGGGTGGTGAAGCGGGTTTCCTCGGAGGTACCCGCGGGGGAAACCCTCTCGGCGCGGCCGAGGGGACGGCCCATTTTCCTTTTGGGGGACAATCCCCCGGAATCCCGGGATTCCCGGGACTACGGCCCTGTGGGCATGGACGACATAGCCGGCAAGGTGATCCGGATCCGGCGCTGAGGATCCGGCGCGGTACGGTAGAAAGACTCGATCGACGGGAACCCTATGGAACGAAGGCACCTGAGGTACTGGACAGCCATCGCCCTCCTCGCCGCCTTCGCCGCGATCGTGACGGCGCGCTACGCGAAGCTCGCCCTGGAGGGCCCCTCCCCGGCGTCCGCGAAGCCCCCGGAGGTGGTCCGGGGGACCATCCTGGACCGGAACGGCCGTCCCCTGGCAGTGGACACGAACCTGTACAACATCGCGATCTGGCGGCCGGAACTGGAGAAGGACTCCTGGCCGGAGGACGCCGCCGAACTGGAGCGCATTCTGGAGCTGGAGTCCGGCTCGATCCGGAAGGCCGTGGAGTCCAGCCGGGCGGATTTCCTGTACGCGGTCAAGCGGATCCCCGCGTCCCGGGCCCAGGAGGTCCAGGAGCTGAAGCGGCGCCGGGGACTCTCCGGATTCGTGGTGGAGAAGGTGCACGGACGCCTGTACCCGGAACGGACCCTGGCCAGCCATGTCGTGGGCTTCGTGGGAAACGACAACTACGGCCTGGGGGGCATCGAGGCGCGGTACGAGAACGAGCTCTCCCCCCGGCCCGGGCCGGGTGCGGGCGGGGGCATCGTCTACGGCAACCAGGTGATCCTGACCCTGGACGCGGACGCCCAGTTCCTTCTCGAGCGCATCGCCCGGAAGGCCTGGCAGGAAAACGGCGCCGAGGCGGTCATGCTCCTGGCCCAGAGGGCCACAACCGGGGAGATACTGGCCTACGTCTCCCTTCCCGACTTCGATCCCAACGATTTCCTGGCCTACCCGGAGACCGCCTGGTCGGATCGTCCCGCCCTCTACGCCTTCGAGCCCGGGTCGGTCTTCAAGGTCTTCAGCATGGCGGGCCTCATGGAGCTGGGGGGCATCGACGAGCATTCGTCCTTCCTCTGCGACGGGGCCTACGAGAGGGTCGTGTCCCCGGATGAGACCATACGGATCCGCTGCCTGGGGAACCACGGCCGGGTGACGGTCAAGGAGATCCTGGAGTACTCCTGCAACGACGGGGCCGGCCAGGCCTCCGACACGGTCTCGACCCTGGACTTCTACGACATCCTGCGCGAATTCGGGTTCGGTATGCGCACGGGCCTGCCCCTCCCCGGAGAGAGCCCGGGTTCCCTGCGGGAATCGAAGACCTGGTCCCTCCGCTCGAAGCCCACCATAGCCATGGGACAGGAGCTGTTGGTGACCGCGGCGCAGATGACCGCCGCCGCGGGAGCCATAGCCAACGGGGGGATCCTCCTGAAACCCCGGCTGGTCAGCCGGGTCCTGGCCCCGGACGGAACCACGGTCTCCGAGGAGCCCCTCCAGCCGGTGCGCCGGGTGCTGTCGCCGGAAAACGCCCGGAAGATCCTGGCCGCCATGGAGGCCGCCGCCGGCGAGGCCGGCACCGGACGCCGAGCCGCCATCTCCGACGTGCGCCTGGCGGTCAAGACCGGTACCGCCCAGATGATCGACACTTCCACGGGCAGGTACTCGGACAAGGACTTCATCGCAAGCTGCGTGGGCATCCTGCCCGCCGACGCCCCGGAGATCGTCCTGTACCTGGCCATCGTGAAACCCCGGGGGGAATCGACCTTCGGCGGCCGGATCGCGGCTCCGGTGATCCGGGAGGCCGCGGAAAGCCTGATCACCCTCTACGGCCTGGCCCGGGGCTCCACCCCCACCCTGACCCACCCGGGCCGGGTGGTCCTGCCCAAACCGGGCCTGGTCCAGGTCGGCCAGACCATGCCGGACCTTACGGGCACCCCCAAGCGGCTTCTCCTGCCCCTCCTGGCGAGGGAGGACCTGGAAGTCAGCATCGAAGGGGACGGGTACGTGGTGTCCCAGGATCCGCTTCCGGGATCCCCCGTGTCCCCGGGCACCAGGATCCGGCTGGTGCTGGAATGACGGCTCCGGGGCCGGCCTCCCCCGGCTCCCCGCCCTCGGGGTTCCGGGAATCGAACCTCCGGGCCCTGGGCGGGCGGTTCCCGGACCTGGAGACCCTTCTCCGGGCCTGCGAGCCCGCACCCCTCGAAGCCCTGGAAACCCCCTCGGGGGTTCCGACAGCCCGGGCGGGAGGCCGGTACCTGCACTCCCGGTACGATCCCGAGGGGGAGGCCCGGAAGGCGGCGGCCGCGGCTGCGGGAGCGGATACCCTGGTGATCCTGGGTCCGGCCCTGGGGTACTCCGCGGAGGCGGCCCTCCGGGAGCATCCAGAGGCCCGGATCGTGGCGGCTTCCGCGGATCCGGCCTTCCTTTCCGCCTGCCTGGACCTGCGAGAGCTATCCGGGCTCCTGTCCGACGACCGGCTCTCCCTCCTGACGGGAGGCGCTCCCGAAGGCCTCCTGTGGATATTCGAACGCCTGGGGACCCGGAAAGTCCGGGTCCTGGAAAACAAGGCCGAGACGGAGCTCTACCCCGACTGGTACTCCCGCGCAAAGGCCGTCCTGGCCCGCTGGCAGGCCAAGGAGACGGTCAATTCCGCGACCCTGAAGCGCTTCGGGCGGCTCTGGGTGCGGAACCTGGCCCGGAACCTGGACGAGATCCCCAGGCACCCCGGGGTGGCCGGCCTGGAAGGACGGTTCGAGGGCATCCCCGCGGTAGTAGCCGCGGCGGGCCCCAGCCTGGACGAGGTCCTGCCCCTCCTGACGGCCCTGCGGGACCGGGCCGTCCTGGTCTGCGTGGACACGGCCCTCCGGAGCCTCCTGGGGGCGGGAATCGAGCCGGATTTCGTGGTGGTCGTGGACCCCCAGTACTGGAACGCCCGCCACCTGGACCGCTGCCGACCCTCCCGTTCCGTGCTGGTGACCGAGGGGGCCGTCTGGCCCTCGATTTTCAGGATGCCCTTTTCCGGGATACGGCTCTGCGCCTCCCTCTATCCCCTGGGGACCTTCGCGGAGGGCCGGTCCGGGGGAGCCAAGGGCAGGCTGGGTGCCGGCGGCTCCGTGGCCACCAC
>JBGSPT010000300.1:0-20722 GCA_041738475.1 Treponematales bacterium | reverse complement strand
ATCGGCGGCGGGGCGGTGGTGAACGGCGGACTCCTCCATGGAGCCGCGCACCCGGAGATGGGGCATATGATGATGTCCCGGCGCGGGGACGACGGCTTTTCGGGTTCCTGCCCCTTCCACGGATCCTGCTGGGAAGGCATGGCCTCCGGGCCCGCGGTGGAAGCCCGGTGGGGGCGGCGCGGGGAGGCCCTCCCGCCCGACCATCCCGCCTGGGACCTGGAGGCCTGGTACCTGGCGCAGGGGATCGTCAACCTGCTCATGGTCCTGTCACCCCGGGCTGTGATCCTGGGGGGTGGCATAGGACAGGTTCCCGGACTGATCGACCGGGTGAGGTCCAACGCCGCAGACCTATGCTCCGGGTACCTGGACCGTCCGCGGACCCCTGCGGAATGGACGGATGTTATCCGGGTCCCGGGCTTGAGGATCCCCGGGCTGGACGGCGCCTTCCTGCTAGCCGAAGACGCCGCCGAGTCGAAGAAGGCGTATTCGGGTATCGGACCGGGCGGACTGTAGGACGGCCCCTCCCGGCCCTTCCGGCTCACTTCAAGGCCGACAGAGCCGTCCGGAGGCGCTCGACGCCCCTCCGGCATTCCTCGGTGGAGCAGGAGTAGGCCAGGCGCAGGTGACCCTCACCGGCGGAGCCGAAGACGCTGCCGGCAACGCAGGCGATGTGATGTTCGTTCAAGAGGTAATCGGCCACCTCCGCGGAACTTCTGCCGAAGGCCCGGATGTCCGGGAACACGTAGAAGGCGCCCTTGGGCTCCGCGACCTTCACCCCGGGAATTCCGGCCAATCCTTCCAGCATCACCGTCCTGCGCTTCGAGAACTCCCCGACCATGTAGTCCACGCAGGACTGGTCCGCGCTAAGGGCCTCGGCGGCTCCGTACTGGATGAAGGTGTTCACGCAGACCGTGGTGTACTGGCGGACCTTGAGGATCGCCCGGGTCATCGCCTCGGAAGCCACGGTCCAGCCCAGCCGCCATCCGTCCATGGCGTAGGTCTTGGAAAAGCCGTTGATGATGACCGTGCGTTCCGGCATTCCCGGGACGGAATAGAAGCTGGGCGCGGAGTTACCCTCGCCGTAGTAGATTCGGGAGTAGATCTCGTCCGCGAGCACGACGAGGTCGTGCCTCCGGGCGATGTCCGACAGGGCCTTCAGATTCTCCGCGCTCTCCACGCAGCCCGTGGGATTGGCGGGGGACGTGAGGCAGAGCATCTTGGTGCGCGGGGTGATCCTTTTCTCGACTTCAGCGGCGGACATGGAGAAGCCGTGCTCGATGCTCACGGGAACTTCCACGGGAATCCCTCCGGCCAGACTGGCGCAGGACTTGTAGTGGTGCCAGTTAGGGTCCGGGACCAGGACCTCGTCGCCGGGGTTGATGAATGCAAGCATGGAGACGAGGATGGCCTCGTTGGCCCCCGCGGTGACGCAGGTCTGCGTTTCCCCGTCCACGGGTACACCGGTGTCTATCGTCGTCCGTACCCCGATGGCCTTGCGGAGGGAGGGGATGCCCAGGTTGGGGGCGTAATGCACCTCTCCCCGTTTCAGCGCGGCCGCGGCGGCTTCCTTGATATGCCCGGGGGTGTCGAAGTCCGGTCTTCCGATCTGCCAGTGGATGACGTCCTTCCCGGAGGCTTCGAGTTCCTTCACCTTGTCGAAGACCTTGCGTATCCCCGAAAACGGCACAAGCCCGAGCCGTTCAGCCATGACCCGCTCCGCGAACGTCTTTTCGGAATCCTTGGTATCCATCCGGTCTCTCCTCTAGTTGTGCTTGCGCAGGATGAGCTCGTCGTACTCCGAAGCGTCGATGGAGGCCTCCACGATGACGGGGCCGTCCGATTTAAACGCCTTGTCCAGGGCGTCCCGATAGTCCGACGCGTTTTCGGCGCGGATCACGGGGACTCCGAACACGGAATCCGCGTGCGGGTAGTCCCGGTCCAATAGATCCGTACCGTACCGGGGCATCCTCTTCTTGTCCTGCTTGAGACGGATCAGGTCCAGGCTGCGGTCGTCCAGCAGGACGAACACGATCGGAAGTCCGATGCGGCGGGCGGTGGCCATCTCTCCGGCCATCATGTGGAAGCCGCCGTCTCCGGTGACGCAGGCAACCTTCCGGTCCGGCAGGCAGAGTTTGGCGGCCAGGGCTGCGGGGATCCCGAATCCCATGGAAGACCATCCGTTGGTCATGATCTGGAGCCCCGGGGCGGGGGTCCGCCACATCTGCCCGATCAGGTGGATGTGGGCGCCGACGTCGCAGGTCATGATACCGTCCCGGGGCAGGGCCTCCCGCAGGCCGGCAAGGGCGGCACGGGGTCCGAAGGATCCCGGAGGGGGCTCCATGGCCCGGAACATCGCGTCCCGCCGCTCGGCCAGTTCCTTCATGTCCCACCGTGAGTCCAGGGGCGGGAGGGCCTCCAGCCTGCGGAGGGATTCCCCTATGTCCCCGGTCACGTCGGTGACCTCGGGGTAGAGGATGCGGTCGATGTCGGCCGGCAGGGTATCCAGGCAGAGCAGGGGAACCGAGGACATCCAATCCTCGTAGTTGAATTCGATGGGATCGTAACCCACCGCGACAACCAAGTCCGCCTCCTTGTGGGTGGCCGCCACGCGGTCGGAGAGGGCATGGAAGAGGACCCCGACGTACAAAGGATTGTCCTCCGGAACGAGACCCTTGGCCATGGGCGTGAGTATCATGGGCATCCGGTGTTTTTCCGCGAGGCGAATCAACCGGGGGCCCAGACCCGCCCGGACCGCGGAAAGCCCGATGGCCAGGATAGGGCGGCGGGAGGCGGCGGCGGTTTTTTCCAGGGCTTGCAGCGAATCTTCCGAGGCGGGACCCAGGGTTCGGACCGGGGGGAGACCGGTGGCGACGGGAGAATCCGAAGTCTCCTTTGGGCCGAGATCCTCGGGAAGGCCTATGTGGACCGGACCGGGCATGTCGGAAAGGGCTATCTGCAGGGCCTGATCGATGACCTGGTCCACCCGGTCCGGAGCGAGCCGGGTAGTCCACTTGGTGAGGGGCCTGTAGAGGGCCTGATGATCCACAGCCATCTGCACGGTGCGCCCCAGCATTTTTTCCGGAGGTTCGCTGGTGAAGGCCAGGAGAGGGGAGCGATCCAGGAGGGCACCGCCGACTCCGGTGCTCAGGTTGGTGGCCCCGGGGCCTACGGTACCGTAGCAGGCTCCCGGGATGCCTGTGATGCGCGCGGAGACGTCGGCCATGAATCCGGCGGTGGCCTCGTTGGCTACCAATACGAAATCAACGCCGCCGGCGCGCATGGCATCCATATAATAAAGCCAGGATCCGCTGGGTACTCCGAATACACGGTTTATACCGGCGGAACGCAGGCGTGCAACCAATCTTTCGGCGACCGTCATGCTTTCTCTCCTTGGAGCATACTTATATCAGGGATCATATATCATATATTTATATCATCCATGCCGGACAATGGCAAGAAAAAAGAGAAATTATTCGAAAAGGAAACAGAATAATAGAAAAACAACTACGTATTTTTATGGACAATAAAGATTATATAATATAGAATGTCCTTGGTGATGGTAATGACCAAGAAAATAGCCGCCGTCCCGATCCGGGAACAGTTGTACGACGCCGTCAAGGACTCCATCCTACGGAACGCCTTCGTCCCTGGCGCACTCCTGCAGATCGACCGTCTCGCGGAGGAATACGGAGTCAGCGCCACTCCCGTTCGGGAAGCCCTTGTCCGGCTCGAAGCCGACGGCCTCGTCGCCCTCATCCCGAACAAGGGTGCCCAGGTGACGGAGATCACGGAAAAGGATATCCGGGAGATCTGGGAGATGCGCCGGCTCTTGGAGCCCTATGCCGCGCGGTCCAGTGCGGCATCGATCCGGGAAGAGGAAATCACAGAACTCGAGCGGGAAATCCTCACCCTTCGGGACGATCCGACTAACACGGAACTCTATATAAGAACGGATATTAAACTCCATGAGCTTCTATATTTCCAGTGCCCCAATTCCTATCTTCGGGAAACCCTGAGAAGGGTTCACGAAGTGTCCTATCGGATCCGATACTTCGCGGAAAGCAGGAAAACCATGCACGACGCGGTGACCCATGAGGTAATCCGGGAACACCTGGATATCCTGGAGATCCTACGCACCCGGGACCAGGATCGGATCGTCGTGGCCGTAAGCTCCCACCTGCTCAACGGCGAAAGACGGGCGGTTTCCGCCCTGTCTCGCAGCAAGTCCTAGGGGTTCACGACCAACATCCTTCTCACCCCGATCTATTGCATCTCGGACGTTACTTTTACAATTTAACTCGTCATTTCTTCCTTTTTTGCTTGACGTATACCATACTCATGATACACTGGATATAGGATATAGGATATCGAACAAGTAGTATCGATATTTATATCCGGCCGGCAAGCATGCGGTCCATCGATACCGGGAGCGCGCTCCCGGTAAGGGGAAAGGTGTGGAAAAGAAAGCAGAGACGACGGGGGCAATCGGAACGACCCCGGACGGCGAAAAGATCCTCCAGCAAGTCGACCGGGAATCGGGATACAGGAGGAATGTGGACCTCTTCTGGAAATACGTGATCTTCACGATTTCCATCATATTTATCTCTTACCATATGTGGACCTCCCGGTTCGGGATGCCGGAGGTGATTAAGCATCGTGCGATCCACGTCGGATTCATCCTGGTCTTGGTGTTCCTGTATTTCCCCTCCTCGAGGAAGGCCCCGAGGAACCGACCGACGGTCTTCGATATCGCCCTTGCTGTTCTGTCCATAGGCATGGTCGTGTATACCCTGCTTCAACGGGACGCGTTCCTCAAGCGCGGCGGCGTGGCGGAGCCGATGGACCTTGTCGTGGGAGCCTTGGCGATCCTGCTTGTCCTGGAGGCATGTCGAAGGGCCGTGGGTCCCCAGCTGTTGATCCTGTGCATCGTCTTCCTTCTTTATGCATGGGGCGGACGCTACATTCCCGGCGTGTTTTCCCATCGCGGTCACTCGATCGAGCGAATCATCTATCAGATGTACCTGACAAGCCAGGGTATATTCGGTATGCCCATCGGGGTGTCGTCTACCTACCTGATCATATTCGTGGTGCTCGGCGCGATGCTCGACAAGAGCGGCCTGTCGAAATTGTTCAACGACATCGCCTTAGGTATCGGCGGCCGCCTCACCGGCGGTCCCGCCAAGGTGTCCGTGGTGGCCAGCGCCCTGGTGGGTATGATCAGCGGCAGTGCGGCCACCAACGTGGCGACCACGGGAGCCTTCACGATCCCGCTCATGAAAAAGGTCGGATACAAGCCGTACTTCGCGGGAGCCATCGAGGCGGCCGCCTCCACGGGCGGGCAGTTCATGCCCCCGATCATGGGATCCGTCGCCTTCATCATGGCTGAGTTCCTGGGCGTTCGGTACCTGACCATCGCCGGCGCCGCGATCATCCCGGCTCTGCTGTACTTCGCGGGGGTATTCTTCCAGATCGACCTTCGCGCCCGGTCCCTGGGCCTCCGGGGATTGTCGAAGGAGGAGATTCCCGACGTCTGGAAGACGATCCTTCGCTACGGCCAGATGATCATTCCCATCTTCGTCCTGATCTACCTGCTCTTCGAGGGCCGGACCCCCTTGTACGCGGCCTTCTACACGGTGGTGATCACCGCCCTGCTGTCCTGGATCCGCAAAGAGACCCGGATCGGGGCGAAGGAACTCCGGGACGTGGCGGTCAACTCCGCCAGGAGCTCCTTGAGCATCGGCGTGGCCATGGCCAACGCCGGATTCGTGGTCGCCGTGCTCTCCATGACGGGCATCGGTATCATCCTGGCGGACAACATCGTCCGGCTGTCCGGCGGCCAGCTTCCCATCGCCCTGTTCCTGTGCATGGTGGTGTCTATCATCCTGGGCATGGGCCTGCCGACCAGCGCCTGCTACGTGATAGCCGGCTCCATCGCGGTGCCCATCCTGACCAAGATGGGAGTCCCGGCCTTCCAGGCCCACTTCTTCGTGCTCTACTTCGCCTGTCTGTCCACCATCACACCACCGGTGGCCCTGTCCGCCTACGTCGGCGCGGGCATGTCCGGCGCTCCGCCCAACAAGGTGGGCTGGACGGCTTTCCGCCTCGCCCTGGCCGGATTCATCGTGCCGTTCTTCTTCATCTACAACCCGGAGATGCTCCTGATCTCCGACTCCAAGCTGGCGATCCTCTGGTCCGCCGTCTCAGGCCTCGCGGGGACCGCACTCCTGGCCGTGGCGGCCGAGGGATACCTCACCAAGCGGCTGATGTGGCCCCTCCGGATCGTGTTCGGCGCGGCAGCCCTGATGCTCATCGCTCCGGGGCTCCGGTCCGATCTGCTCGGTCTGGGCCTGACCCTGGTTGGTTTCGCGGGAGTCAAGCTCTTGCCCGCCGCGAAGGAGCGGAAGGCGGTCGCGGCGTGAGTAGAACGGCGCGGCTTCCTGTCCCGGGACATCGCGCCTAGCCCGGCATCCGGCCTGTCCGTCGTGCCGAGCGTGTTCGGTGAAAAAGCCATCGTGGATGGCTGCACATAGTTCGAGATCCGTCGCACGCGGACGGTAGATTAGGAGGAAGGAAGATGACGAATCTTAAGAAGGGATTCGCGCTGCTCGCGGTGGCGGCTCTGGTCCTGCTGGCGGCCTGCGCACCCAAGACGGAAGCCGCGAAGCCGGCCGCTCCAACGGAAGTCCGCCACATCACCATGGGCACGGCAGGTGTGGGAGGTTCGAACTACCCCACGGGTATCGCCATGTCTGCCCTGTGGAACGCAAACATCCCGGGCGTCAAGGCGGTGGCCATCGCCACGGGCGGAAGCCCCCACAACATCGACCTCTTGCGTACCAAGGACGCGGACGTCGCCGTCTGCCGTTCCCTGGAGGCTTACCGGGCCACGAACGGCATCGAGCCCAATAAGGAGAAGATGCCCTGGCTCCGGTCCCTGACGGGCGGGCTCTTTACGGATGTCTTCCAGGTGGTTGCCGTCAAGGCCAGCGGCATCAAGAGCGTGGCGGATTTCAAGGGCAAGCGGATAGTCGTGGGCCCCGTCGGATCCGGCGGCGAGGTGGACGCCCGCGAGACCTTGGCGGCCTACGGTCTGACCTACGACGACATGAAGGTGAGCTTTGTGGAGTTCGCCCAGGGCATCGACATGATGAAGGACGGTCTCGCGGACGCCGGCATTATCGGCCTCGCACTCGGCGCCTCGGGTATGCAGGAGCTTCTCCTGGACGGCAAAGTCGGACTCATCCCCATCACAGACGAGGCCCTGGAGAACCTCCGGAAGAAGAACGAGTTCCTCATCCGGCGCAACATCCCCGCGAACACCTACCCCAACCAGCCCGAGGCGGTCCCGACGGTCGGAACCCCTCCGGACATCATCATCGTCCGGGACGACATGCCCGAGGATCTCGTATACCAGATGACCAAGACCCTATACACGAACCTTCCGGCGATCCACGCCGTCTCGGCCCTGCTGACCCAGTTCTCCAAGGAACTGGTGCTGCCGGAGGATCAGATGCTGATCCCCTACCACCCGGGCGCCAAGAAGTACTTCATCGAGATGGGGTGGCTGAAGAAGTAACAGACCCGTCTCTGTCCTGCGATTTGTTCCCGCCGCCTCCGGATGCCTCCCGGAGGCGGCTTTTATTTCCATTTCCGGAGCTGGCTAACGGGATTAAATCTTAGTATAATAGTAATATAAAGGCTGATTCCACAGGAGGTGTACATGCGTCTGAGCGCTCGGAACGTGCTCAAGGGAACCGTGAAGCAGATCACCGTCGGTGCCGTGAACGACGAGGTCGTTCTCGACCTCGGCCATGGGGTCGAGGTGGTCTCGGTGATCACGAAAAAATCCGCCGAATCCCTAGGACTCGCGGTGGGAAAGACCGCCTACGCAGTCGTCAAAGCCAGCAATGTCATGATCGGAGTGGATTAGCCTGGTCCTTCCGTCGGGGATCTCCTTTCCATCCTTGATTCCCTCCTTGCGCCAGCATCCGGCAGGGTTTATTCTTCGATCCGAACGCAGACAAGCGGAACGAGAGTTTTCGGAATCCCGTTTCCACGGGGATCCAAGCCGCATGCCGCCAGGGAGGATCTGAAATGGAGCAGAAAAAGGAATCCGGAGCTCCCGGCTCCGAACCGGCAAAGAAGACCGAGTACAGCCCGCCCAAGGGCGCCAGGGCTTCCTTGTCGATCCGCATTGGGGGACGAGAATTTCCGTACCAGGCGGAAGCGGACTGGATCATACTCCGCAAGGACGAAAAACCCGCGGCCGAGATGTTCTACACGAAGTACGCCGTAGGCGACGGGGCGGACCGTCCCGTGACTTTCGTGTTCAACGGAGGGCCGGGATCCTCTTCCGTCTATCTTCACTTCGGTGCGCTTGGTCCCAGGCGTGCCGTTTTCGGTCCCCGGGGTGAACCCCTGCCGCCCCCCCACAAGCTTGTGGACAACCAGGAAACCTGGCTCCGGTTCACGGACCTGGTGTTCATCGATCCCATAGGCACGGGACTCTCCAGGATGATTCCGGATCCAGAAGGCAAGAAGGACAACGAAAAGAAGGGCCCGGAGGAAAAAAAGGATGTCGAGTATTGGGGACTGAAACGGGATCTCGAATCCATCTGCGAATTCATCCGGAAATACCTGTCCCGGACCAAGGGCTGGGATCGCCCCGTCTACCTGGCCGGAGAAAGCTACGGCGGCTTCCGGGTGGCCAAGCTGGTGCGGCTTCTTCAGCAGGACTACGGCGTGGCCCTGGCAGGGGCGGTGCTGATCTCTCCGGCCCTGGAGTTCGCGCTCCTGGACCCCTCGGACTACGACGACCTTCCCTGGGTGGACACCTTCCCAACGATGGCGGGCGCCGCCCATTTCCACGACCGGGCCCGGAAACGGAAGCAAGGAGAGTCCCGGCGGGAATACGCGGATAGGGCCGCCGCGTTCGCGGTAGGCGAGCTTCTGCCGGTGCTCGCCGCGGGCGACCTGACGGGCCAGGCGCGCAGGAAACGGACCCTCGACGCGGCCGCGGACTTCATCGGCCTTCCCAGGGAGATCCTGCAAGCCAAGGGCGGCAGGGTCTCGATCGAGCATTTCTCGAAAAACCTGCTCCGGGACCGGGGCCTGGTGCTCGGTCTGTACGATTCGAGCGCAACCGTGAAGGATCCCTATCCCGACAGGGACGATTGGTCCGGCCCGGATCCGACCCTTCATGTCGTAGAGCGCGTTTTCGCCGCGGGGGTCAACAGCCAACTGCGCGCCGCCATAGGCCTGGAGAGCGACCGGGACTACTCCACCTCCAGCGACGAGGTGAACGAGAACTGGAAGATCGACACCCGGAAGCACGCCTTCGAAAGCCAGGTCGGCGCCACGGACGATCTCCGCTACGGCATGAGCGTCAATCCCCACATGAAGGTATACCTTACCCACGGGGTGTTCGACCTCGTGACGCCGTATTTCACGGCGGAGAGGATCAGCCGGCTCATGAAATTGGACGAGGGGCGGAAGCGCCTGCTCACGGTGCGGCACTACGACGGGGGACACATGTTCTACACGTGGGAGGAGAGCCGGAAGGCCTTCGCCCGGGACCTGGAGTCCTTCTACGCCGCGAATCCCGAGGGGAGGGAAGGATAGGGGAAGCCGGCCGGCAACTCTACCCGGGCAGGGCCCGGAACCAACCGCCCTCCTCGCGGACCGTCACGGTGAGGCCGAACAGTTCGGAAATGAGCTCCGAGGAGAACACGTCGGCCTTCGGTCCGTCCGCGAGGATGCGTCCCTCCTTCACCAGGATCACCCGGTCCATCTCGGGAGGGATCTCGGCCAGCTCGTGGGTGACCAGGATGATGGAGTGCCCCCGGGCGGCGAGGTGACGGACCCTCGCGGAAAAGGAATGGCGGGCCGCGATATCCAGGGACGTGAACGGTTCGTCCAGGAGCAGGGTTCCGGGATCGTGGACCAGGGCCCGGGCCACCAGGACCCGGCGCATCTGTCCGGAGGAGAGGGTGCCCGCCCTTCGGTCCAGGATCTCCTCGACCCCCAGGATCCGAGCGGCTTCCTCGGCTTTATCCTGCATCCAGGTCTCCGGCGCGCCCCGCATCGGCAAGCCCACGCCTCCGAAGAATCCCGACAGGATGGTGTCCCGGACGCTTTCCCCGCCGGCGGCCTGCCAAGCCTGAAGGGTGTCCGACACTATACCCAGCCGGCCGCGAAGGTCGAAGAGATCCCAGCGGTCCCGGCCGAAGAGGCGCACGGCCGCGGGTTCCCGGTACAACGGGAAGAGGTCCCCGGAGATGAGCCGCACGATCGTGGACTTTCCGGATCCGTTCGGCCCAAGGATGCAGACGTGCTCGCCCTCTTCCAGGGTGAACGACGCCTCCCGAAGCACGGGCCGGCCTCCCAGCAGGACCGTGGCGTTATTCATTTCGACGGAGACTGCCATGATGTCGGAAGGGTAGCGGCGGGAAGGACCGAGGTCAAGGCGGCAGGATCGGCCCTTCGGCCGCCCGGATCGTTCGTAGATTCCGGCCTCGGGCCATCACACGGGACCGTGGATTCAACCCAGGTCCACTCCCTCGCAGAGGGAGAACGCCTCTGTGAGCAGGTTTCGGTATTCCGGCTCCGGGATGGGGATGTCCGGAAGGACGGCATGCCGGAAAAAGTAATCCGAAGCCTCGTACAGGTCGAAGCCGAGAATCCCCTTCGACACGGCCTTGAAGATGGATTTGGCCGCGGCGTTGGTGGTGACGATGAAGGCGACGAGTTCGGGGTCTGCGAGCCTCTTTCCGAAGAGGGAAGCCAGAAAGGCCGTATCCTTGAAGGTCGTCCGCTTCAGCCGTTCGATGTTCTCCCTGTCGTAATCGGCGAAATTGACCAGGTCGTAGTAGACCGCGTGGGTGGCCTTGTTTAGAGCTATGTACCGGAATAGGAGAATGTATTCCACGAACACCTTGAGAAGGATGGGCTTGCGGAATTCCTTGGGGGAGGCTCCCGCGGGAGGTGCCGGGACTATCCGCTCCGCAGCCGCATAGATTCCCTCCACATAGCTGTCGAACACCGCCCGGGCGGCTTTTTCCTTGTCCGTGAAGTGGTAGTAGAACGAGGCCCGCCCGATTCCCGCCTCCCGGGCGATATCGCCGATCCCCGTCTCGTAATAGCCCCGCTCGGAGAACAGCCGGCCTGCGGCCTTCAGGATACGCTCACGTGTTTCCCGGCTTTTATTGTACGCCATATACCATTCCTATTGCGGTCCTTCCTATAAAAATCGACAGGTGTTTAAAATTACATTGACAGGTCCGGCCGGCGGGTTTATAGTCGGCTTGGAATTCGGACACGTGTTGAAAAAAATGACACCCTACAGCCAGAGTATCCCCCGGCCGTCGGCGGCTGTCAATCTCACGAATCGCCGGCGCGAGAGGAGGCAGGATATGGACTTGCGCGAAAAGATCTTCGAAAGCGTCGAACGGAATCGGCAGAAATACGAGGACTTAAGCGGCTTGATATGGGACTACTCGGAAACCGGCTTCCAGGAGGTCCGATCCTCCGAGACGATCGCGGCTGCCTTGGAAGCCGAAGGATTCGCGGTGAAAATGGGAGTCGCGGGGATGGAGACCGCTTTCATCGGCAGTTTCGGCTCCGGGAAGCCGGTCATCGCGATATTGGGAGAATACGATGCCCTGCCGGGCCTCTCCCAGGAAGCCGCCCTGCCTGAAAAGCGCGAACGGGAACCGGGAGGCGACGGTCACGGGTGCGGGCATAACCTCCTGGGGATCGGAGCGCTCGCCGCGGCCGTTTCCGTCAAGGACTTCCTCGAGGCCGCCGGCGTTTCAGGCACGATACGCTACTACGGGTGTCCAGGTGAGGAGTTCGGCTGCGGGAAGACATTCATGGTTCGTGCGGGAGTCTTCGGGGATGTGGACCTGGCCTTCTGCTGGCATCCGAGCGACATCAACGCCGTGTGGCAGGCCCGGACCCTGGCCAACCTGTCCGTCTATTTCAGGTTCCAGGGCAAGGCATCCCACGCGGCGGCTTCCCCCCACCTGGGACGCAGCGCCCTGGATGCCGTCGAGCTCACGAACGTGGGGGCGAACTATCTCCGTGAGCATATCATTCCCGAGGCTCGGCTCCATTATGCCATCACCAACCCCGGGGGCAGGGCGCCCAACGTGGTACAGGCCGCGGCGGAAACCTTCTATTACTGCCGGGCTCCCCGGATCGCCCAGGCCCGGGAAATCTACGAGAGGCTCTGCGACGTAGCCCGAGGCGCGGCTCTCATGACCGGGACGAAGCTGGAGATCGCCTTCGCACAGGGATTGTCCGACTACGTACCGAACCTCGTCCTCGGGGAACTCCTTCAGAAGTGCATGGAAGAAGCCGGCGGACCGGTCTTCGACGCGGCAGACCTGGATTTGGCGGAACAATTCCGAGCCACCCTTTCGGAAGCGGATCAAGCCGCGATCCTCGGACAGCTGCGGATGACCCAGGGCCCCTCCGTCCTGGAAGCGATCGGCGGCTCACCCCTGGATTCCGTGGTGGGCCCCCTGTTCCGGGGTGACATCTGTCTCCCGGGCTCCACGGACGTGGGGGACGTGAGCCAGGTCGTCCCCACGGGACAGATCGTCTGCGCCGCGGCGGCCCTAGGTACCCAGGCGCACTCATGGCAGAACACCGCCCAGGCGGGTTCCGCGATCGGCCGCAAGGGAATGCTCGCCGCTGGCCGCGCCCTGGGACTGGCCGCCGCCCGGGCCTTCCAGGATCCGGAAATCGTACTTCGGGCCCGGGAGGAGCATGCCGCCAAGGTCGGAAACTCCTATTCCAGCCCCATCCCGGAAACCATCGGACCGGAGGACGTGCTTCGGTCCGTGAACCATGAACCGGTCTGAACCAAGAGAAGCCGCCGAGATCGTTTGAATCAAGGAGGGGAACGTGAAATTCTTCGATGTGGCAAACGGGAGTCTGCTTTTCGTGCTGGTCGGGGCGGGCATCGCCTACGTCCTGGTCCAGTGCGTCCTGTTCCTGAGGATGTCCCTCAAGCGGGCCCGGGAACTCGGCATGGATCCGAAGGTGGTTTCGAACACCATTAAATCCTCGGCGGTCTTCACCCTGGCTCCCTCCATCGCCGTGGCCCTGGGGCTGGCCGCCATGGCGGCCAGCCTGGGGATCGCCTGGCCCTGGTTCCGGCTCTCGGTGATCGGAAGCGTCAGCTACGAGCTCATGGCCGCCAACATGGCCTCCAGCGCCCTGGGGTTCGCGAAGCTCGCGGACGCCTCCAAGGCCGGACCGGAACCCCTGGGAGCCATCATGTACGCCATGACCGGAGGCCTGGCGGGGGCCATCATCCTGGACATCCTGTTCATAAAGAAGGTGGACTCCTTGGCGGTCAAGATGAAGGCCAAGGCGGGAAGCTTCGGGATCGTCGCAATCGGCGTGCTCTACTACGCGGTCCTTGCGGTGTTCGTGGCGCCCTTCTTCGGACAGGGCGTCGTGGCGGTTGCCACCTTCTTCACGAGCATCGCCCTGACCCTCTTTCAGGCCTTCCTGGCCCGGAAGTACAAGATCGCCTGGCTGGGGAACTTCATCCTGTCCTTCAGCCTCATCCTCGGAATGTGTTCCGCCGTGCTCTGGACGGCACTGGCGAAGTAGGAGGGAGCCCATGGAAACCCGAGAGCAGTATTTTACCCGGATCAACCGGTTCGGAAGGATCAGCTTCGCGATCTTCTTCGTGCTGATGTTCGCAATACCGACCGTGGTCTGCGCGGTCTACGACATCTTCCCCAGCCTGGCCACAGCCATCAAGGCGACGATGGGCCTCTTCCTCATCCTGACCCCAATCGCCCTCTCGGAGATCGTCAGCTTCGTGCCCCTCCTTGGCTCGGGGGCGTCCTACCTGACCTTCGAGACCGGCAACGTCTCCAACATCAAGCTGCCCTGCGCCATGAACGCCCTGAAGCTGGCGGGAGTCCAGCCGGCCAGCGAGGAAGGGGAGGTGCTGTCCACCATCTCCGTGGCGATCTCCTCCATCGTGACAACCGCGGTGATCCTGGCCGCGGCCCTCCTCCTGGCTCCCCTGGCCCCGGTGTTCGCGAACCCCTCGGTGCGGATCGCCACGGCGAACGTGCTTCCGGCCCTGTTCGGAGCCCTGGTCGTCGCGTTCCTGGCCGGCGGCGATTCGGGTCCCGTGGTGATCCGGGGACAGTGGAAGGCCTTCATCCTGCCGCTCTTCGTGGTCGCGGTCATCCATTACCTGGTGTTCCCCATCAAGGGCTGGGAGGGCGTCACGATCCTGGTCCTCCTGCCCGTCACGATCCTGGGCGCCCGCTTCCTGTTCAAGCGGGGGCAGATCACCGTGGAGTCCCGGGAGCCGAAGGCTTGAGGTCCCCCTGCGGACCGGGAACTCGGCCCGGTCCGCCGCTGTCCGCTCCGTAAAAGCCGGACCGCGGTATCCACAGCGACCTCGGAAGGAGGCTCGGGATGGCGGATTTCAAGGTGAAGGTCGCATGCCGGATCTACGGGCTCCGGCACAGGAAGGAGTTCTCCGCGTCCCGCCCCCTGGAGGGGAACGGACCGTACATGGACGCGGACGAAAAGTACTGGTGGGGATACAAGTACTACTGCGGGCCGATCGAGGAGCCGGAACCGGGATCGGGTCTCGAGGAACATTTCCGAGGGCAGGATCTCGACTACCGTCCCAGGGACGGGTTCGAGGAGGCCGCCGGATTCACACTCTGCGCCGGAGGGGACGTGATGCCCTACCCGGGAATCCGACCCGAGACCACGGAATTCCTGTGGGATGACGTGAGGCCCTTTTTCTTTTCCGGAGACCTGGCCTGCGCTAATCTCGAGTCCCCCGTCGCACCCTCGCTTCCTGCCCGCTACATACCAGAAAGCATCCTGCTGCCGGGACTCCTGAACGGCACCCCCGAGATGTTCGACCGCATCGTCGACGGCGGCAGGGGGGTGACCTTTTTCTCCACCGCCAACAACCACTGTCTGGACATGGGGGAGGCGGCGTTGCGGGAAACCCTCGACTTCCTGGACGCCCGGGGATACCGCCACGCGGGTACCGCGCGCGGCCCGGAGGAGAGGGACGCAGTGGTGATAGAGGAGCGGAACGGCGTAAAGGTCGCATTGCTTTCCTTCACCTTCGGACTCAACTGGAGCAAGCTTCCGGAGGACAAGGACTACCTCGCCAACTACGTCCGGCTCAACAAGCCCGATATCGACCTCTCGACCATAGCCCGGCAAGTACGGGCGGCACGGGCGGCCGGGGTCGACGCCGTAGTTGCCCTGATTCACTGGGGGCTCGAGTTCGAGTCCTTTCCGGTACGTTACCAGGTGGAGACGGGGCACCGCCTGATCGAGCTCGGCATCGACGTAATCGTCGGGAACCACCCCCACAACGTCCAGCCCGCGGAGCGGTACGCGTACACGGACGCGGAGGGGTCGCGGCGGGAAGGTCTCATCCTCTACGCCCTGGGAGACCTCCTTTCGATCCATCGCACCCTGCCGAACTCCAGGCTGGCCTGTCTGGCGCGGATCCGGATCTCGAAAGGATCCGTCGGAGTCAAAACCGATACAAGGATAACTTCCCTGGAAGTCCTCCCGGTCTATCTCCACGTTGGCCGGAACGGGCGCCGTGTCGTCGACTACCGTGTCCTCGACTTCCGCAATCTCGCGGGCGAGCTCCGGGCAGGGAAGGACCGGTACGGCCTGGGCAGCCGGAAAGCCGGGGAAGTGTTCCGCCTGGAAGGCCTGATGCACAGGATCCTCGGTCCGGCCCTGGGAGCCCCCGGCCGCGCGCCCTGAGCCGCCACCGTTTTTTCCCCCGAATCCGGAACCTCCCAATATCTGCATACGGCCCCGTAGCCCCTGCCGCCGCTTTCCGCTATACTCCCGCCCAAGCCCGGATCGGACGGATTCTCCGTTCGGCCGGGGCACCGGGGGGAGCCGTCCGCGGCTGTCCCCGTCCCGATCAGGTCCGGGACGGGGCGACGCCTTCCCGGCGGACCGCCGTAATCCGTCGGCGGCCCGAAATCAGGACCTCCCGGGAGAAAGCGCCCGGGCGCCGGCAGGTCCGGCGAAGCAGGAGCACAGCATGGATTCCAGCGTCACGATGGAAAAGATCGTCTCCCTGGCCAAGCGCCGGGGTTTCGTCTTCCAGTCCTCGGAGATCTACGGCGGCCAGGCCGGCGCCTGGGACTACGGTCCCGCGGGCATCGAGCTCAAGAACCGCATCCAGCGGTTCTGGTGGAAGGAGATGACCCAGCTCCACGACGACATCGTGGGCCTCGACGCGGCCATCCTCATGCACCCCCGGGTATGGGAAGCCTCGGGCCACGTGGAGAACTTCACGGACCCCCTGGTGGACTGCAAGAAGTGCAAGCAGCGTTTCCGGGCGGACATGGTGCCCGAGGAAAAGCTCGCCAAGAAAGAGTGCCCCGAATGCGGCGGCGAACTCACGGACACCCGGAAGTTTAACCTCATGTTCAAGACCAACATCGGCCCCGTGGACGACGGGACGGGCCTCATCTACCTCCGCCCCGAGACCGCCCAGGGCATCTACGTCAACTACAAGAATATCGCCGGATCCAACCGCATGAAGCTCCCCTTCGGGATCGCCCAGGTGGGCAAGGCGTTCCGGAACGAGATCGTGACCAAAAACTTCATCTTCCGCACCTGCGAGTTCGAGCAGATGGAGATGCAGTACTTCGTGAAGCCCGGCGAGGACGAGAAGTGGTTCGACTACTGGCGGGAGCAGAGGTGGGCCTACTACCAGAAGCTCGGAGTCCGCATGGACAAGCTCCGCTGGCACCGCCACGGCCCCGGCGAGCTGGCCCACTACGCCAAGGACGCCTACGATATCGAGTACGAGTTCCCCATGGGCTGGAAGGAGCTCGAGGGAGTTCATAACCGTTCGGACTACGACCTGACACGACATCAGCAGTTCTCCGGAAAGGACCTGCAGTACATCGACCAGGACGACGGCAACGCCCGGTACATTCCCTTCATCGTGGAGACCTCCGCGGGCCTGACCCGCCAGCTCCTCATGGTCCTCTGCGACGCCTATGACGAGGAGTATGTCGGCGCCGAGAAAGCCGAGGGAGTTTCCGAAGGAAACTCCGAATCGAACGCGCAGCGTTCGAACGACGATTGGCGGACGGTCCTGCGATTCCATCCCGAGCTGGCTCCGGTCACCGTCGCGGTCCTGCCGCTCATGAAGAAGGACGGGCTCGCGGAACTGGCCCAGGACATCCGGAAGGACCTCAAGGAGGATTTCGCTACGGATTACGACCAGGGCGGGGCCATCGGCCGCCGCTACAGGCGCCAGGACGAGATAGGCACCCCCTTCTGCGTGACCGTGGATTACCAGTCCAAGGAGGACGGCACCGTCACCGTTCGGTACCGGGATTCCATGGAGCAGATCCGGGTCCCCCGGGCCGAGCTAGCCGCACGGATCCGGGCGGACATCAAGGCCTACAAGCGCGCGTAAGGATCCGAGTCCCGCCGCCGGCGGGACTCGGGTACCACATGAATCTCCGCCCCGCAGGGGCGATTTCGGAGCGCGGGTTCTTTCGAGCCCGCGCTTCTTTTTTCTTCGACGTAGCGGCACTGCTCAAGGACTGTTTGGCGCGGATCAAGCGAAGACGCAGGCGACTGCCTTCTTGCTCCATCCGGAATTTTGGCTTGACCCAGGGCGATCGATTCAAGACTTTTTAACATAGGGAATATTTACACATCTTCTCATTCTCCCAAAGGAGGCTCCCGATGAAAACGAGGAGCTACCTGGTATCTTTGCTGACCGTCGTCTCTATCCTGCTTGCTGCCTGCGCATCGAACGCTGTCGTCGAAACTACAAAGACGGCCGGAAAAATCGGGGAAGGCGGTCTCTTCAAGGAGTATCTTGACTCTAGAGCGTTTCGGGATCCCCTTGAAGAGTTTCTGCGGAATCATGCCGACTGGCTGGACGACCAGCTTGGTCTATCGACTCCCGAGCGGAGGGTGTTCGAAGACATGAGAATATATATCGATCAGGCCGTGAAGTTCGAGCAGGGATCCGAGTATCCGGAAGAAGGAATTTGGCTTGTGAAGATAAACGAAATATCCGGGCCCGATATACGGAAGTTTAATGTATTCTGCATTGCCGTCGACGGTGAGGCTCCGGACATGAAGGCTGGAATCCTTGGCGACTCCTTGTGCAATTACCGGCTGCAATCGGATCTCAGAGCGCTGCTATCCATGGCCGAATCCGCGATGCTCAATAGGGATCCCGTTCCCGGCGAGCCTCTGATCATCCTCGACGCACGGGTGACGGATTTATCCAAGTGGGACGTAGGGAGCAGGCGGGGTTCCTGGACGGAGGAATGGATATTGGCAGCAGGTGAGAAACGGCTCACCATGTCTATCTTCCTAACTCAGGTAAGCGATACGAAAACGAACTACCAAGTAACTTTTTCAACATCGAAGGATTGATCTGTCAAGGGGAGGCGGAGGCTCGCCGCGAGAGGAAGTTAAGCGCCGTTCCGCAGACGCAGACCACTGGGATTGGCAGAAGAAATCCGTCCCAGAACTCGCATATTCCCCCGGGATCCTGGGTGATCAGCAGACCCGAAAGAGCAGCCCCCGCGAGGGGGATACTCGCGGATAAAAGGGCAGGGATGCCGACGACGCCTTGTCGCCGGAACATTCCTACAAGCGCACCGTACAGCACGGCCGCCGTCAGCGGCGGAAAGAAGACGCCGTAGCCGTCCAGGGACTCGTCCGCAACCAGGAGAGCACCGGACCCGGCGACAAAAAGCAGCAGCGCCGCCGTCAGAAGGGTTTTCCTTCCGCTCATCCGCACGGCGGACGTATATCGCGGAAGTATTGCAGCGCATGCGGCAGCCGGAACGATAAATCCGGCGGACATCCCGATCCCTGCCGACCAATTGTGGACGATATGAAGGTAGACCATGAGTAGGTAACCCGACAGAACGGAAAGGCACGCCCCTAATCCGAACGCGACGGAAACCAGCCTGTCTCGGCGAGAATCGGCTTTCACAGGGTTCCTCCTTGAGCGGATCTCGCTTATGGAATCTGCCTGCCTGCCTGTTATCGCCCGGAGATCCGGATTGTCCAAGCGCCGGAATACGTATGTTGCGAAGACGGCCGGCAAGTATCGGGACCGCGCCGGGATAGTCAAAGTATCGCGGTAATACCCGCGCTAGGCAACGGCGCAGCCATGGCAAATTTCAAAGCAATCGGAAGATTTTGGCTGCGCATCGCAAATAAAGGCTGAAGCGATCCGGATTCCTCCTTGGACGTTGGATATGATAATCCACTCCGACAGGAGTCCCACGGCTCGGGCGATATGGCACGGCGAACCGGTGATCGGTGAACAGATTGCCCCCGGCCCGGTGGCCGAGATATACTCGTCCGCCATGGTTGCCTGCGACTTCCGTCTTCAAGAAGAAACAGGGGACGGGATCCGCGCATGAGCGGCCTGCCCCCCGTACTGTTGATATCCGCCGCGCTCACGCTCTCCGCCATCCTCGGCCTGGGCGTCCTCACGGGGCGCAGGGTGAGGGACGCCTCGGACTTCGACACCGGGGGCGGCAAGGCCGGACCGGTTCTCACCGCAGGCGCGATCGTAGGTACCCTGGTGGGCGGCTCGTCCACGATCGGCACGGCCCAGCTGGCCTTCCTGCACGGCCTTTCCGCCTGGTGGTTCACCCTGGGCGCCGCCTTCGGGTGCATACTCCTGGCCGCCCTCAGCCGCCCTCTGCGGGCTTCCGGAAGCGGAACGATCCAGGAGATCATCGGCAGGGAGTACGGGAGCGCGGCCGGCGCCGCCACGTCCGTCCTCGCATCCGCGGGATTCATCATCAACATCGTGGCCCAGATCCTGGCGGCGGACGCCCTCCTGGAATCCCTGTTCGGCCTGCCCCCCTTCCTCCGCGCCGGGTCCGCCGCCCTTCTCATGGCGGTCTACGTGGTATTCGGAGGGATCCGGGGTTCGGGCGTCCTCGGAATAGCGAAGATGATCCTGATCTACCTGGCCGCCGCGATCGCCGGGATCACGGCCCTTCGGCTGTCCGGGGGCTTCGGAACCTTCCTGCGACAGCTGCCCCGGGATCGCTATTTCGATCTCTTTTCCCGGGGGATCGGCGTGGATCTCGGTGCAGGCCTTTCCGTCGCCCTGGGAGTGCTCTCAACCCAGACCTACGTGCAGGCGGTGCTCTCCGCCGGCAGCGGCAGGTCATCCCGGAGAGGCGCCCTGCTGAGCGCGGCGGTCATCCCGCCGGTGGGTTTTCTGGGCATCCTGGTGGGGTATCACATGCGCCTCGCGTTCCCGGATCTCCCTGCAGGCCAGGCCTTCCCACGGTTCCTCCTGGAGTACCTTCCCCCGGTCTGGGCCGGCATGTTCCTGGCCGCCCTCCTGGTGGCCATCCTGGGAACAGGGGCGGGTATGGCTCTTGGATTCGGCAGGATCGTCGTCAATGACATATATAAGCGCTACCTGGATCCCCGGGCGGACGGCGCCCGGCAGCTTCTTGCCGCGCGCCTGACGATCCTGGCCGTCCTGGCGCTTTCGGCCCTGTTGACCCTGGGCAGCCTGGGAGACACCATCCTGTCCTTCGGGTTCCTGTCCATGGGGCTTCGGGCCGCGGTGCTCCTCGTCCCTATGACGACGGCGCTCTACCTGCCCGGCCGCATGGGACGCGGCTGGGCGGTGGGGTCCAGCGCGGCGGGCTTGGCGGCG
>JBGSPT010000284.1:0-1933 GCA_041738475.1 Treponematales bacterium | reverse complement strand
GGGCCGACGTAGTAGATCACCGCGCCCCGGAGGTCGAAGGGCAGGGGTTTTCCGTCCCGGATCAGAACCAGGAGGCGGACGTGGGCCGCGTCCCGGGCGGCGTACAGGACGCCGCTGATCCGGACCTCGTCTCCCGCCCGGAGGGACCGGACGGTTTCGTCGTCCAGGGGGGTCCGGACGAGGCGTCCCCCGCCGTCCGCGGCGGAGCTCACAGGTCCACCCTCCCGTGCCGGGAGGCGTGGCAGGAGATGTTCACCGCCGCGGGGATGGAAGCGATATGGGTGGGACCGGTCTCGATATGGACCGCCAAGGACGTGACGAGGCCTCCCAGACCGGCCGGTCCGATTCCCAGACGGTTGAGGTCCTCAAGAAGGGACCGCTCGAGGGCGGCGTACCGGGGATCGGGGCTGGGTTCACCCAGGGGCCGCAGGAGGGCTTTTTTGGACAGGAGGGCCGCCTGTTCGAAGGTTCCGCCCAGACCGACCCCGACGATCACGGGGGGGCAGGGGTTCGGCCCCGCCCGCCTCACGGTGTCCTTGACCAGGCGGCGCACCCCCTCCTCCCCGTCCGCGGGGGTCAGCATGGCCAGGGCGCTCATGTTCTCGCTTCCGAAGCCCTTGACCATGAGGTCGATCGAAAGGACCTCCCCGGGAACCAGGTCGATGTGGACCACCGCGGGGGCGTTGTCCCCGGTGTTCGTACGGTCGAACAGGGGATCCCGGACCACGGAATTCCGGAACCTGGCTTCCCGATAGGCGTCGCGGACGGCTCCGTCCATCGCGTCCCGGAAGGAGCCGCCGGTAATTTGGACATCCTGGCCCAGGGTCACGAAGGCTACGACCATTCCCGTGTCCTGACAGATCGCCAGGCCTTCCCGGGCGGCGAGGCGGTCGTTCTCGATGAGCTGACCCAGGACCGCGCGGCCCGCGGGGGACTCCTCGGCCGCGAGAGCCGACTCCAGGGCCGAAAGGACATCCGGTCCTATCTCCCGGTTGACGCGGATGAGCTCGGCCTTCACGGCCTCTCGGACCTCGGAACAGTCGACCCGCCTAACGTTCATGGAATCCTCCCGGGAAAGTATACCCGACCCGGGCGAACCGGGGTCAAGCCGCCGGTACTCAGTCCTCCGCCTCCCCGGCGTCGCTCCGGCGCAGGGGGTCCTTGAACCGGTAGAACAGGGCGCCGATGATCAGGAGATTGATCACGCTGGCCGCGGCGAAGAGGTTCCACTTGGGATTCCCGGATGCCACGGAGCCCACGTAGGAGTGGAGCTTCACGCCGATGGTGTACAGCCGGTCATCGTTGAGGAAGACCAGGGGTACCAGGAAGCCGTTCCAGGCCGCCAGGAAGGCGGTCATCATGGCGGTCACCAGGGCCGGAGCGCAGAGCGGAGCGAGCACCCGGACAAGGTAGGACGCCGGCCGCATCCCTTCCAGGGCGGCGGTCTCCTCCAGGCTTTTCGGCAGGCGATCCAGGTAGGCCTTGAGGGTGAACAGGGAGAAGGGCACGGCGTGGAAGAGGTACACCGTCACCACCGGCGTGTAGCCGTCCAGCAGTCCCAGGACCCGAAAGACCACGTACAGGGGGATCAGGGAGTGGATTCCCCCCGCCATCCCCAGGGCCTCGATCAGAGCGAAGGCCTGGGCGGAGCGCCCGGGGCGTGCCCGGGTCAGGAGCCAGGCGGCGGGCAGGATCACCGCGGGCACCAGGAGGGCCGTGCTTCCGGCGGCGATCAGGGTGTTCAAGAAATACCGCAGGATGCCCTCATCCCGCAGCACCGCGATGTAGGGCCGCAGGGAGAGGAACCGCGGCAGAAGGCCGTCCACGTACACGGCGGAGAGATCCGAGAGGGACAGCCAGACCGTGACGTAGACCACCGCGGCGGCGGACGCGACGGCCAGACCCGCCGCGATCCCCTTGGCCGCCGCCCAAA
>JBGSPT010000245.1:0-1720 GCA_041738475.1 Treponematales bacterium | reverse complement strand
ATCGGCGGTCCTCGCCTGCCTGGCCCTGGCGGCCGCGGGCGCACAGAGCAGGGTCCGGGTTGTCGGTACTACCGTCACCCCCGCCCGGCCCTATGTCGGGGACCTTGTGGAGTGCACCGTGACCTTCGTACCCGGGGAGGCTGCGATGGTCGAAGGGATCCTGGATCTTTCGTCCCCGCCCTTCGCTGCGGGGGATACGGAGCTGAGGTCGGCGGAAGTGCGTATTAAGTCGGGATCCTGGGTATACACGGCGCGCTTCGTGGCGTGGGTTCCCGGGCCCGCCCGGGTACCGGTACCTCCCTCCGCGGGCTTCCTCCTGCCGGAGGTCCAGGTGGACATAGCTTCGGCGGTGGACGATTTCGGACGTTCCCCGCCGGCCTATGCGGATCCCCTGGAGCTGCCGGGAACCCGGCTCCTGGTCTGGGGCGCCTCCGGAAGCCTGGCGGCCGCGGCCGTTCTGGCCTGGTCCACGGCTTTCGGCCTCATACCCTGGATCCGCCGGCTCCGGAAGGCCTGGAGGGACGGCTGCGCGGGCCGGGATTTCGGTCGGACCCTGGACTACCTGGAGTCCACGACCGCCGAGTTCCTGCCCGAGCAATCCTGGGCCCTCCTGGCCAAGGCCCTGCGGGAGTATATGGCGGCCCGGACCGGGATCCCCTACCGGTCCTTCACAGCCCGGGAAGCCCGGGCCGTATTCCCGGAAAAACTGCCCCGGGAGGCCGCCGAGGAGGCCTCGTCCCTGCTGGATGAGGGGGAAGCCGTACGGTTCGCCCGATCGGATCCCGGTTCCGGCGTCTCCCGGGCCCTCGAGCGTGCCCGGAACATCCTTCGCTCCGTAGAGGAGGCGGCCCGTGACCTCCTTCGATAATCCCCTGGCCTTCCTGCTTATCCTGGCCGTCCCGGTCTGGATATTCATGAGGCTGCGGACCCTGCGCCGGGGCGGCGGTCTTCGGTTTCCCCTGGACGAGGCCGAGGGCAGGCGCTTCGAGGCGCCTTCGGGTGTCCGGAAGGCCGCGTCCCGGGCGGCCCGGGTTCTCGGGCTCCTGGGTTGGGCGGGCCTCGTCATAGCCGCCGCGGGTCCTCAATCGGTGGAACGGAGAACGGTGTTCCCGAACCGCGGGGACGACGTGATGTTCGCCTTGGACCTGTCCCCCTCAATGGGCGCCCGGGACGTGGATCCGGACCGGCTGTCCGCGGCCAAGGCCCTCCTGGAGCTATTCCTCCGGGAGGACCGGGCGGACGCGGTCGGGGTCGTGGGATTCGGCCGGGATGCGGCTCTGCTATGCCCTCCCACCACGGAATACGCCGCCCTTCGGGATCGGCTGGAAACCGCCAAACCCGGGGTGCTGGGGGACGGCACCGCCATGGGCCTGGGCTTGGCCCAGGCGGTCCGGCACGCGGTCCGGGCCCGGGGGATCGTCGACCGGGTCATCCTGGTGACGGACGGGGAGAACAACGCCGGATCCATCTCCCCCGAGGACGCCTGTGACATGGCGTCCAGGCTGGGGGTGCGTCTCACCATCATCGGGGTGGGCAGTCGCGGGGATGTGCCCTTGAGCTACGAGGATCCCCGGACCGGGGAACGGCTGGAGGGGACATACGCCAGCGGATTCGACGAGTCTGCCCTGCGCGTCCTCGCGTCCCGGGCCGGGGGGGAGTACCTGTCCGCCCGGGACGGTCCGGCCCTGGAGCGGGCTTTCCGGGCCGTGTCGGGGCGCAT
>JBGSPT010000241.1:0-4947 GCA_041738475.1 Treponematales bacterium | reverse complement strand
AGAGGCCCTCCTCGCTGCCCAGGTTGACCGTCAGGCTTCGGTCGTTCCGTTCGATATACTCCAGGCCCGCCACATGGGCGTCCGCCAGGTCGGAGACGTGGACGTAGTCCCGGACCCCCGTGCCGTCCGGGGTCGGGTAGTCGGTGCCGAAGACCTTGAGCTCCGGCCGCCGCCCCACGGCGACCTCCATGATCACCGGGATGAGGTTTGCGGGGTTCCGCTCCAGTCCCCGTACCCGGCCGGCCTCGTCGTAGCCCGCGGCGTTGAAGTAGCGCAGGGCGGCGAAACGTATCCCCTTGAGCTTGTCGTACCAGCCCAGGAAACGTTCGATCTCCAGCTTCGTGAAGCCGTAGTAATTCTCCGGGTTCGTGGGGTGGCCCTCGTCCAGGGGGACGTACTCGGGCTCCCCGTAGACCGCCGCGGAGGAGGAGAAGACGATGCGGCGCACGCCGGTCTCGCAGGCGGCGTTCAGGATGTTCAGGGTTCCGGAGATGTTGTTGACCGAGTACTTCTCGGGTTTTTCCATGGATTCCCCGGCGGCCTTGAAGGCGGCAAGGTGGACCAGGGCGTCGAAGCCGCCCTTCATCACGGACTGGAGGCGTCCGTAGTCCAGGATGTTCCCCTCCTCGAAACGCGCCTCCGGAAAGAGGTTCTCCCGGACCCCCGTGGAGAGATTGTCGTAGACCGTGACCTCCGCCCCCCTGTCCAGGAAGGCCCGGGCCACATGACTGCCGATGTACCCGGCCCCGCCGATCACCAGAATCCTCATCGTTCTCTCCCTTTCCCCCGGAGGCGGGCCGGGGTGCCCTCACTTCAGGGGCTGCTCCACGATGCGTCCCAGCCGGACGTCGAAGGTGAAGACCACCCGCTCCTTGCGGCTCTGGATCTCCAGGAACCGGTTGTGGCTCTCCAGGATCACCCCGGGATGCACAACCCCCCGGACCGTCACCGTGGACTCGTGGTGCTCCTCGAACCGCTCCCGGAGGTCGAAGATCCGGAGGCTTCGCTTCTCGATGAGCTTGACGAGCTTGGTCTTGTCCTGCCGCACCTCGTCCAGGGAAAAGCCGCTCCGCTCCAGGTCCTTCATCCGCTTGTCCGTCTGGAGGATCAGGGCTTTGAGCCGCTCGATCTCCCGCTCCTCCGCCTCCGCCTGATCGGCCAGGAGATAATCCTGCCCGAAGGAGACCTCGGTCTTGATCCCGTTCTCGGAGCCGAGGCTCTGGACCTCCACGCCCCTCCGTGCCCGCACGATGCCGCCGATCAGGATCCCCTTGTCGCCGCCCAGGACCAGGCGGCCGTTGGTCTTCACGTTAGACAGAAGGCAGGCTCCCCGGAGGGACACCCCCTCCACGGCCAGGAGCAGGGCCTGCTCCGCGAAGGCCGCCTCCAGGGTCTTCCGGGCCCGGAGGGTCGCCTTGCGGCGGCCCTTGATCCCCTCCCCGATGCGGATGGAGCCGTCCGATGAGATCAGGGCGGCTTCCACGGAACCGGAGATGGCCACATCCCCCTCCGCGAAGACCGTATAGCCCCCCAGCACGGAGCCCGAGACCTGGACCGCCCCGGGGAAGCGCACGTTCCCGGTGGCAGGACCCACGTCCCCGGCTACCTGCTTTCCCTGGACGATGGACAGGCGGTTACCCTCGAAGTACAGCTCCCCGGTCCGGGCCGCGACCAGGAGCACGTTGCCTTCCGGGGTCCTTTCCTCCCGTACCGAGGCGTCCCACTGGGGCGGCGGGGCCGACCTGGGATCCGCCGGGGCCTTGATCGCCTGGCCCCGGACGTCGATCCCGTCCTCTCCCTCCCCCCCGAAGCGCACCAGCTCGGCCAGGGGCTGGCCCTCGGTCACAAGGGTGGAGCGGTCCTGGTTCTTGTAGTCCGCCCGGCCGTCCTCGCGGATGGTCACGGCCGCGCCCGTGGCCTTGCGGACCTTCCACTCCACCCTCACGCCCCCGGCGGTCACGGGATCCTTCCTGCGGGCTACGACGATCCCTTCCGCCGGCCGCCCCTCCAGGGACTCCAGGACCGTCGCGGACACGGCGTCCCGGTCGATCCCGTAGGTCACCTCCGCCTCTGCCAGGGCGGCAAGGACGGATTCCACCGTAGGCGGGGGCGCCAGGCCCTCCGCGGGACGGAGGGAAAGCCGGGCTTCCGAGATGTCCGGGGCCAGGCTCACCTCCAACAGGTATTCTTTGTACGGGATCACCCGCAGGAAAAACTCCCCGTCCCGCTCTCCCTGGAGCGCCAATCCCTCGACCTCGGAGCGGAAGACGTCCCGGATTCGGGCCACGTTCTCGAAGGTACTGACCTTCGGGTCCGCTCCGGGAATACCCGGAAGGGCTTCTCCCAAAACCGACTGACCCGGCGTCCCCGGGGAAGGGGCCGTGAACTTGCCGATCTCCTGTCCCGCCTGGACGAAGCAGACCCCCGCTGCTTCCGCAAGGGGAAAGTCGCCGAGGCTCGGGACCGAGGAGGCCAGGGCCGGATGCCCGGCTGCGGCCCTGCGCAGGGGCTCCGCCTGATCCTCGGGCAGGAAGGCCACGGACCAGGCCAGCTCCCGGTCCTTGCCCCGGCCCGGGGGCCTTCCCGTTGCCAGGACGTAGTCCGAGAGCTCCGTATCGGGGCCCTTGAAGAACTCCAGGAGGTCCTTCTTGACCTTGGCGGTATCCATCCCGACGATCTTGGCCCGGGCGATCGCGGTGCCCAGGGCGGGAAGCTCCAGGGGGCGGCCCCGTCCCCGTCCCTTCCTCACGGTGACCGCGGCGCTCATCTTGTCCGGAGAGACCGTGATCTCCACGGAGGCGTCCCGGCTCTCGGAGATGCTGTAGGAAAGGAGGGGCTCCGCATCCGCGACCGCGGACCGCATCGCCCGGGCGATGTCCTCCGGGGACACCAGGGAAGCCCGGTCGGCGCCCAGGCCCTCCGCGGCGGTCAGGATCTCCTCGGCCTTCGGAAGGGCCAGGCGCACGTCCCCGGGGGTGAAGTTGAGGAGGAAGGAGGTCCCGTCGGCGGAACGCGCGATCTCCCAGGAATGGAGCCCGAAGGGCCGGACGTCCACCCAGCGGGAACCGATGCGGACGAAGCCCTCCGCCCCTGCGACCAGCTCGTTGCGGTTCCGGGTCACCCCCTCGCCGCAATAAAATCCCGTGTCCTCGGGCCCTTCGGGATTGACCGCCTTGCCGTACACGGTCTTCCCGGGCTTGCCCGGGGCCGCGGCGGAGAGCAGGGCCAGGCGCTGTCCCCTGCGGGCGAAGCCCACCTTCAGGATCCTGGTGTCCAGGGCCACGGGTTCCCGGACCTCCCTCTTTTCGGTCTCCACGACCCGCTCTTCCTTGGCGGGCAGGAAGGGAAGGGCCCCGGGTTTCCGGATCACCTTCTCCACCGAGATCTTCTCCACCCGGGTCCGGAACACCGCCGGGGCGGGGGCTTCCCGGAGAACTTCGTCCCGGAAGGGCTCCGCCTCGGGGGGGACGGGAAGCTCGACCCACTCGGGGTCCTCCAGGCTCGGCGGATCCGGCGGGACGCCCCGGACCAGGACCTCCGATACGGGCCCCGAGGCGCGGGCGAATTTGGCCAGGATCTCCTCGACCCGCTTCTGGGCAACCCCGGCCAGGCGGGCGTCCAGGGCCAGGCGCATGGTCCGGCCTACGCTCCACTCCCCGCCCTTGGGATTCGGAACGAAGGCGAGGGTGGCTTCGAGACCCGCGGGATCGACCCGCAGCTCGATCGAACCGGTCGGGGCGGATGCCATGACCTACCCCTTGAATCCCTGGGAAAAGGCCCTGACCAGCTTGGACTTGAGGAACGTATTCTCCTTCCGGAGCTGGCCGATCTCGAACTGCTGGGACTTGACGGTCTCCACCAGGTCCCCGGGAGTCAGGGAGCCCGAATGTAGGAGGTCCTCGATGTATTCCACCTTGGCGGAGTAGTCGATCTCCGCCTCCATCTCCGCGGTCTGGTAGGTCTCGTCCAGGTAGGCGTCCGTCAGGGGCTCCTCCCCCGCGTCCTCGCAGGACAGGAGCTTGTCCGCCATGCGGTAGATCGCCTGAGACAGGACCGCCTGGGGCTTGTACCGGAGGATGGGGATCCGACTGCCCAGGGCGATGTCCTGGAGGTCGTCCCGGTAGAGGATGCCCAGGTGCTCCACGTCCAGGTTCAGGTACTGCAGGCTGGACTTGCGGATCTTCTGGGCCTTCTCCGCCTCCTTGGGATCCTCCAGCATGTTCATCACCAGCCTGGGCCGAAAATGGGCTGCCTTGGCCTCGAAGGCGGCCCGGCTCTCGGGATCCGCCCGTCCAACCTGGTCCAGGATCGCCGGAACGTAGGCCTTCTGGAGGGAGGACCCGTCCTTACGGAGTCCTTCCAGTACGGAGTACGCCCCGGAGCCCTTCTTGAAGGTGGTCCACATGAGCCGGAAGACCGCGTTCTTGAGGAAGAGGTAGGCGTTCAGGGTCGCCGTCAGGGCGGGGGCGGTCACGACGATCCCCTGGGGCGCGGTCAGGAAAAAGTCCAGGATGTTCGCCCCCGTGCCCGCCCCGAGATCCAGGACCAGGTAGTCCGCGTCCAGGGCCAGCAGCTTCTTGATGAGCCTGTGCTTCTGGGGGGCGGTGATGTTGGCCAGCCCAGGGATCTCCGCATCCCCGGGTATGAAACGGAGATTGGGGTAGTCCGTGGAAAGGACGATGTCCGCGAACTCCGCTCCGGACGCGGAAAGCCAGGTGCCCACCCCCCGCCCCGAGGACGGGATTCCCAAGATCACGTGGAGGTTGGAGGCCCCGAGGTCCAGGTCCGCCAGGATCACCCTGCGTCCCGCTTCCGCCAGGGCGATGGACAGGTTCGCGGCCACCAGGGACTTGCCCACTCCGCCCTTCCCGCTGGCGATCGGCACGATGTGCATGGATCCTCCTACTCGATCTCCACGGCTTCCGGCACGGGCTCCGGCGTCTGCGG
>JBGSPT010000142.1:0-7985 GCA_041738475.1 Treponematales bacterium | reverse complement strand
GCGACGACGTCCTGGCCCAGGTATCGGCCGCCCGGAGCGCCCTGGACCGGACCGCCCTCGCGGTCCTTGAGCACCACATGAAGCACTGCCTGATCGACCGGGTCCGGGCCGGCCAGGACGAGATCGTGGACGAGCTGGTGGAGTCCGTTTCGAGAATGCTCTGAGGCCCGCCGAGGCCCGGGACCGGACGTTTACCGCGGGTCCCGCCCTCCGCCCCGGAAGGCCTTCCGGACGTAGCGGCTTTGGGACGCAAAAAGCAGGGCCGGGTAAAAGAGGCCGAACTCCAGGACGTCCCCCGCGGCCAAGGGCCGGCCCAGGTCCTCGACGTCGCAGATCAGGTGGTCGCTGGAACTGCCGATCACCTCGACCCCGGGCTCCAGGGGCACCAGGGACTCGTGCTTGCCGAAGTCCTGCTTCCCGACCGCCAGGAGGGCCCGCTTCCGGGGGCCCCGGTCCGCGTAGGCCGGCCGCTCCCCGAAGGCGTCGATGAAGATCTCCCCCACCGGGTGGGAGGGCTTGGTACGGACCTCGATCACCTCCGCCCGGAGGGTGAAGACCCCGGGGCTCACGCCCGGCACGTCCACCTTGTAGAAGTGCGGAAGGTCCCGGGCCGCCAGAAGCCCCTCCCCCACCCGGAGGTTGTTGATGCCCGAGGGAAGTGCGCCGGAAAGCAACAGGGGGATGGAGGAGGTGGCGCCCCCGGACACGACCCCGAGGGCCCGGCCGATCCGGTCCTCGATCCGGCGCGCGGCCCCGGCCAGGCGGCCCAGGTTTTCCGGGGTCGGCAGGATGGACCCGTAACAGCCCAGGTTGGTCCCGATCCCCAGGAGCTCCAGGGCGGGCAGGTCCCGCTCGGTCCGGACCGCCTCTTCCACCAATTCCGCCTCGTCGAACCAGCCCTCCCGCAGGTCCCCCAAGTCCAGCATGAGGATGACCCCGTGCCTGCGCCCCGCACGGTCCGCCTCCCGGTCCAGGGCCCGGAGCACCGACACGTCGGACTGGAGGCTGCGGTCCGCCCATCGGACCGTCTCGGCCAGCTCCCCCGGAGCGGGGATGCGGACGAGGAGGAGGGGCGAGCCGATCCCGGCCTCCCGCAGGGCCCGGAGCTGGCCGATCCGGGAGGATGCTATCTCGTCGCAGCCCCCCGCGAGCATCGCCAGGGCCACGGGGGGCATGCCGTCCGCCCCCTTCACGACCCCGGTCAGACGGACGCCCCGGGCGCGGCATAGGCCGGCCAGGGCGCGGACGTTGGAAGCCAGGACTTCCAGGTCGATCGCCAGCTCCGGGAACGAGCCGGAGGAGCGGAGTTCTTCGGGAAGGATCATAGGGATCTCCCAGAATGAGATCCCACAGCTCTTTCCTCTATCCGCCGCGCAGTCTCAAGAACAAGCGGGACGAGATCCTCGATTCGCCTTTCGAATTTGCTTTTAGGGCCGGAAATGATCAGAGCACCAAGGAGGTGGCCCGCCTTGCGATGAAGCAGGGGGACTCCTACGGCGGTTCCTCCGGGATCTATCTCCTCAATGCTGATCGCGTATCCCCTGGCCGCGACAAGCTCGAGCTCCGATCGCAATACCTCAGGATTCGTGATGGTGTTCGGGGAGAATCTCTTCAGCTCTCCGGCCAGCACTATACCCCTCAGTTCCGGGCTTGAATGGGCAAGCAGGACCTTGCCTGCGGCCCCGGCATGCAGGGGTAAAGTCCCTCCTACCTTGAAGGAAAATTTGACGGCGTGCGGGGATTCCAGGATATGTATGCAACGAGCCTCATGCCCGTCCAACACTGCCAGCACCGAAGTCTCGCTGGTCCTGTCCACCAATTCCCTCATCGGTTCGTCTGCCGCCGCCACGAGTGCCTGGGATACCCGCCAGGAGTCAGCGAAAATGGAAATCCGAACCCCCGGCTTGTACTTCCGAGTCCGGTCATCCTGGATCACCCATCTATCCGCCTCCAAAGAAGAAAGGATTCGATGGACTGTGCTCTTGGGGATATCCGTACGACTCGCGATTTCGCGTAAATCCAGTGGATCCCCGCTAACCAGGAGGGTTTCCAATATGATCATGACCTTGTGAGCCAATCCATCCGTCATGGTTCCCTCACTCTCGAACTCCGGCAAGTGTGTGAGTCCAGACAATTCTGGGCTTACCGACTCGCCGGACGTACTTACGAATTTAGAGACTAGATCGGGCCATTCGACGGCGTCAAGCGAGTGGTTGATCCGGGATCACGTTTCTTATCCCAGGATACCCCAAAATACTGCTTGACAAAATCAGAAAATGCCATTTAATGGGACATATGTCCCACTGATTGGAACGTTAAAAGGAGATTATATTCCGTGATTGAAGATTTGGCAGAGCGAAGGATAGAAAAGGACCTGTCTGCCATCAACGACATGTCCCTCGACGACGTTGGCGGGGTAACCCGCCTCTCCCTTTCTCCCGAGCACGCCGCTGCCGTGCGGTATTGTACGGCGACATGCAAATCCCTTGGGATGAACTGTTACCTGGACGAGATCGGGAATTTCATTGCACGCAAAGAAGGATCCGAACCTGACCTGCCCGCCTTTGCCTTCGGTTCCCATTTGGACAGCGTTAAGAATGGAGGGAGATTCGACGGCGCAGCCGGCGTGGCGATCGGGCTTGAGGTAATCCGCAAGATCCGGGAAACCGGCCGTATCCTCCGTCATCCACTCCAGCTCATGGCCTTTTCGGAGGAAGAAGGCGTGCTGTTCCAGTCCGCCCTCGCTGGAAGCAGATACTTCTCGGGGGCACTCAGCCAGGAAACCCTTTTCTCCTGGCGTACTGCTTCCGGCAAGCCTTTTGAATCCCTTGCCCGGGAATTCCAGACCGTGCTCCGTTCTTTGATGGACGGGGAACTGCCTAAAACGGCCGGAAAGCTGGCCTGGTTCATCGAACCACACGTGGAGCAAGGCCCACTCCTTGAGGAAACCCGGGCAACTATCGGCATCGTCTCCTCTATCACCGGAACCAGTCTGACAGAACTTCGGTTCACCGGCGAGGCGAACCATGCAGGCACGACGCCCGCGGAAAAGAGAAAGGATCCCGTCCGGGGGTTCCTTCACTTCGGTGCACTTCTCGAAGCCAGCGTACAGCGGACCCAGGGACTTGTGGCGACGATCGGCAGGATTGTGGTCAGGCCGAACGTTGGGAACGTCATACCTGCGGACCTGACGTTTACCGTAGACCTGCGATGCACAGAAGCAGGGACCCTCGAAAAGATGCAATCCTTGCTGGAAAAATGGAGCCTCGAGGTGGCCCGGGAGTGCCTCCTGGACGTCAGCGTCCATCCCGGACACAAAGTACCGCCTGCAGAAATGGACGCACGGCTCCGGGAAGGCTTGACGGCCGTAGCCGCCACGCTGGATCTAAATCCACAGGCAATCATCAGCAAAGCGGGACACGATGCTCTGTCTCTGAGTTCGGTATGCCCTGTCGGAATGATCTTCCTTCCAAGCAAGGGAGGGAGAAGCCATTCCCCGGAGGAAGAAAGTGATTTCACCCACCTCGCAGCCGCCGCGCGGGTGCTTTCAGACTTCATCATCAAGGAGGACGGAAAATAGAGCAGCTTCCCGTATGGGGAGGATGCTATTACATATTGGCAATGGCCTTTCATCAGCCTGTGCCGAAATTTTTGTTCTCTTCGAGACGAGTCAGAAGGAGGTTTCATGATGGAGCTGACGTTGAACATGGCTCTGGCGATCTTCTTTGCAGGAGGGTTCCTGCTTGCGTTTATCTATCTTCGTATCCAGAAATTCGACCGGGAGTACTACCCCAGGAACAGAAAGGAGTAGCCGACTATGAACACCAGCATCTGGATGGCCTACGGTATATTGGCGGCTTTCATTGTCTTGTGGATCGGAAACGGCTACTACTGGAGCCGCAAGGTCAAGTCGGAGGACGACTTCGCCCTGGCAGGGCGCAACGTCGGATTCGCCATGGGAACGGCTACGATCATCGCCACCTGGATAACTGCGAACACCATCTTGACCGCCCCGGAACAGGCGTTCACGAAGGGGGTTTTCGGAATCATAGGGTACGCCTTGGTCGGTGCAAGCGTCATCTTTTTTGCTCCTCTCGCCCAACGCATTAAGGATGTGATGCCGAAAGGCGTCACGAGCGGAGAATTCTTCAAGCTTCGGTATGGTCAGCGGACATGGGGCATCTATTTCATCCTTTCCCTGGCCTATCTCTTCGCCTTCCTGGTCACCCAGTCGATGGGAGCCGGATTGGTCCTGGAAGCGGTTTTCGGAATTCCCTATCAAGTCGGGATGGTCACGATAACCCTGGTCTGCGTGGCCTATACGATGATGGGCGGTTTACGCTCCGTGATCGCCATGGATTTCATCAATACGATCCTCATCATGGCGAGTCTCGTGGTCGTGGTACCCATCGCGTTGGCCAAGGTGGGGTTGTCCGAAGTCTATAAGGGGATCATGGCCAATGCCCCTGACCGCATGAGCTTGGCCCTGCCCATCGGCTTGGTCTTCGTCTTCAGCGCGCCTGTGTTCGCGGTGGGCGAGGTATTCCACTCGAACCTTTGGTGGTTGAGGGCCTTCTCCTTAAAAGACAAAGGCGTTCGGAAGACATGGCTCTCCGCGGGTTTCATTTGGTGCTTCGTTCCGATCCTGGCGGGTATGGTCGGGCTGATCCAGTTGGGTTCCGGGAATGCCCCCTCTCATATGAATATGATCTTCCCCCAAATGGCGGTCCAGGTTCTCGGCGGCTTCGGCGCCTTGCTCGTGACGGTGCTGGTTCTTTCCTCCATTTCATCGACCCTCGACTCCCTGCTTACGGGAACCGCCACCTTCCTGACGGAAGACATCTACCACAACATGATAGATCGCAAGGCGGAATCTCGAAAGCTTACCTCAGTCCAGAGGTTCATCATATTGGGCCTAGGTCTGTTATCCATTGCCCTTGCATGGTTCAAGGTGGGCACGCTGGGTCAAATCCTTTATTTCAGCGGCGCCTTCGTTTGCTCCATGATCTGGCCCATCGTCTATGGCCTGTATGATCGCAAAGCCTCCGCGGCCGCGGCGAACTGGTCCATGATCGTCGGTACGACAGCGGGAGTACTGACGAACTTGTACATCTCGTCCTTCGCCGGACCCATAGTGGCCGGGTTCGTTTCGTTCGTAGTTTTCATGATCGTCTCCAAGGCCAAGCCGGCTGATTTCGACTGGCAACAGCTGCGCGGAACACCGGATAAGGCTTGAGCCGTGAAGGCCGAGCGGAAGGAGTAACGTTATGTATTTTCCTGAGTGGGTTCTTTGGGTCTTAACTATCGCGGGCACCTTCGTCGTCGGAGCGAGCGTGATTTTCCTGCTCACTACCCTCGTCAAGGAAGCCAAATCCAAGGACGGAGCCATCTAGTTAGGGCGAAAACTCGGTCCTCCGGCGCCTCCGCATAATCGGGACGCCGGAGGTTCAGACGTCCCAAGATCGTTAGAGAAAGGAAGAGCCATGCCGCGTTCGGAATCGGATCCAGTCAAGATGCTCTATGCAGATCCACCCGCACTAGACCTTAAGCCCGATCGGACCGCGCTGTTGATCGTGGACATGCAGTACCTCGATGCCGCCGACGGCTACGGCGTCTTCGTGAAAGCGAAGGAATTGGGGGTGGAAAAAGCTGTAGCATATTACCTGGATCGCATCCGGAATACAGTCGTCCCGAACATCCGTACGCTGCTTGAAGCGTTCCGCCGCCGGAAAATGGAGGTCGTGTACACCAAGATCGAATCCCTGACATTGGATGGCCGGGATCGGAGTCTCGAGCACAAGCGCATAGGTGTCCACGCTGCCCGGGGATCCAAGGAGGCGGAGATTTTGGAGGAGATCCGGCCCGAAGGGGATGAGATCGTAATCGCCAAGACAGCCTCTGGCGTTTTCACGGTTACCAATATCGATTACGTGCTCCGAAACCTGGGAATCGACTACCTAGTCATTTGCGGTGTAGTTACCAACGAATGTGTAGAAAACGCGGTTCGAGCCGCTGCCGATCGCAGTTACAAAGTCGCCGTTGTGGAAGATGGCTGCGCGGCCCTCTCTCCGGATGTCCACGCAAACGCGATCGCCGCCATGGATCGCACCTACGCCCGAATTGTATCTACGAAGGACCTGATATCCGCACTGGAGGACTTCTCTGTCTGACTGGCGTCCGGGATACAGCCCGCCAAACTGGGCTTCACAAGCTTCGTTGTCCTCTACATACTGATCCTCCCATGGAACCCGATTACGACCGGATCCTCGCGGAGATCGCCGAGGAGGTGCGGCCCCTCCTTCCCCTCGGAAAACCCGCGGACTACATCCCCGCCCTGGCCCGGGTACCGACGGACCGCTTCGGCATGGCGGTGCGCACCCTGGACGGCGGCATCCACGCCGTCGGGGACGCGGACGAACCCTTCTCCATCCAGAGCGTCTCCAAGGTCTTCACCTACATCCTGGCCCGCCGGGCCGCGGGGGACGGGATCTGGGACCGCATCCAGCGGGAGCCCTCGGGGGACCCCTTCAACTCCCCGGTCCTCCTGGAGGAGGAACGTGGAATCCCCCGGAACCCCTTCATCAACGCCGGAGCCCTGGTGGTGGCGGACATCCTCCTGGAGAAGTTCGAGGATCCCCGGGAGGAACTCCTGCGCTTCGTCCGGGCCCGCTCGGGTTCCGAAGCCGTCCGGGCGGACCCGGAGGTGGCGGAATCGGAGCGGTCCACGGGCCACCGGAACGCGGCCCTGGCCCACCTCCTCAAGAGCTTCGGGAACCTCCGGAATCGGGTGGAGGACGTCCTGGATTTCTACTTCTTCCAGTGTTCCCTGGCGATGACCTGCCGGGACCTGGCCGCGGGCTTCCTCTTCCTGGCGAACCGGGGCCTCTGCCCGGTGTCCGGGGAGCGGATCCTGGAACCCAGCCCGGCCAAGCGGGCCGCGGCCCTGATGCTCACCTGCGGGACCTACGACGCCGTGGGGGACTTCGTGTACCGGGTGGGCCTGCCCGCCAAGAGCGGGGTGGGCGGGGGCATCGCGTCCATCCTGCCCGGCCGCCAGGCGGCGGCGGTCTGGTCCCCGGGATTGAACTCCCGGGGCAACTCCCTGGCGGGGACCCAGGCCCTGGAGCTCCTCACCACCAAGACGGGGATGTCGATCTTCTAGGAGCCCGGCCGCCGCGGCCGATCCGGGCTGCGCGGGTTCGCGGCGGATCCGTTCAGGCCTTCCGGAGCACCCGGATGGCGGGCTCGGTGCGTTCGAAGACCACGGGAAAATCCTCCGCCGAGAGGCGCTCCGCCTCCCCGTCCATCTGCACCAGGGCCCGATGGCGGAAGCCGATCTGGACCTTCGCGGCCGAAAAGAGGTCCACCTCCGGGTATCCCCGGTGCCTCCCCGTGGTCAGGGGACCCTTCACGATGAGCTTCCGCAGGAGGGGCATCTGGCGGACCAGGCAGACGTCGTCGTCGTCCGGCAGGATGGGCTTGTTGGACCCGTAGGTCCTGCGGCCCGACACCCCCATGGCCAGGAGCAGCATATCTCCATGGAATCGCTTCACTTCCCGCTCCCGGGCGTCCCAGGCCCGGACCTCGAAGCCCCGGGTGGGCCAGAGGGCATCGTAGAAGACCGTGGCCAGCTCCACCCAGAGCTTGTAGGAGTCCCCCGGGAAGGTCAGCTTGAGGCGGTTGGTCATGTCCGAGACGAAGGCGTCCGCCCCCAGGGAGGCGATGTTGAAGGACCACCAGGGGCCCTTGCCGCCGGGCTTTCCGGCCGAGGCGGGGGTGACCCGGAGGGCCGCTTGGCGGTCGAAGCGAGAGGGACCCAGCAGGAGTTCCAGGGCGGGCAGAAGCTCCCGGGAATCCGCACCGTCGTTCCCGGTGCCCATGGGCAGTCGCAGGACCACGAAGCGGCTGCGCTCCGCCTCGCTCAGGTCCATGAGGGTCGAGAGGGCCTCCAGGGTCGTGCCGTCCCCCCCCGCGGTCACCACCAG
>JBGSPT010000033.1:0-1527 GCA_041738475.1 Treponematales bacterium | reverse complement strand
CCGGGCCCCCGCAGACAAGGCAGGTCCGGGGAGGCAGGCCCAGGTCCGCCCTGCCGACGGTCCGGCCTTCACGGTCCGTGACGTCGATGTCCGCCAAGACGCCCCGGAGGTGATCATTCTCCACCCCCAGTGCGAGCGCCTTGGCGTCCCGGGTGTCCGCTTCCAGGACAAGCCAGCCCTCGGGACCGTCCGCGGAAACCTGGAATTCGGCGGAATGTACGGGCACCCCCCTCTTCCGGGCTTCCGTCTCCAGGGCCTCGAAAAGCGTCCGGGCTGCCCCGTCGAAGTCCCCGCCCAGGCGCAATGCCGCCGGAAGCCGGAGAGTCAGGGTCAAAAGGCTTCCTCTTTCGGGCAGGGTTCGGGCGAGGGCGAGCCTCCGGGCCCAGCGCTCCTCCCGGGCGTCCAGGGCCGGGGAACTCACGTTCCGGCCGCTGCCCGCTCGATCGCGGTTTCCAGGCGGGCCCGGAGCGTGCACTCCAGCGCCCCTCGGTCCTGCACCCGAACCGCCGCCCCGGACAGGCCAGCGGCCGCGGCCACCTCCTCGGTTACGGACCGGATCCGGCGGCCGTACTGCTTGATCACGATGCTTTCGATCGTGAACTCGACCTCCGGGCCCTCCCGCGGGGATATGGTCACGAGGACATCGCTGGACTCCAGGGTTCCCGCCATCGCTTCCTTCTTGGCCTTCATACGCTTCCTTTCCATACGTACCGGATCTCAAGCGTCCCGCGGGGAAACCCGGGCGGGACCCCGCCGGCCGTCTCGAAGCCGGATCAATGCCGGGTATCGCTGGCCCGGATCCGCTCGAGGACCGGCTCGGCCTCGGGAGACCGGAACCAGTCCCAGGTGGTCCCGGGCACCAGGGACCGCACCTCCTCCAGGCGCCCGGTCCGGATGAGGTCCCGGACACGGGAGGCGCTCACCGCCTGGCCGCCCTGTTCCACCCGGGGCATTTCCCGGACCGCCACCGGGGCCGAGTCCCGCCGGTGGGCCGGCAGGATCTCCTTCATAAGCCTATTGTAGGTCGAGGTGGTCGGGCAATACGGCTCGGTGCCCACGAAGCGCTCCGAGGCCCCCAGGACCGGGGCCACATGGGCCCGGAAGACCTCCAGGTCCAGGGCCGCGTGGAGCTCCGCGACGGCATCGTCCGGACTTCCCGGCCGGGGCCGGGTGAAGTACGTGGGGAAGGTTGCGGAGGAGATCACGTAGGGCCCCCCGGGATGCACCTGAAGGTTACGGATGTGGGCCGTCCCCTTCCGGACCAGGTCCAGGCGGACCGGGTAGGGAAAGAGGGAGCGGTCCTCCTCCACCACCAGGACGTGGACCCAGGGCGATTCGGAGGCGGCCCATTCGAGCAGGGCCTGGTGCCCCCGGGTGAAGGGGTTGCAGTTCACCACCACGACCCCGGACGGCCTGGGCCGTCCCTCGACGCCGCGGGCCAGGTCCGACTTCCAGTCCCCGATCCCCGGGCTCCCCCACTCCAGCAGGGCCGCCCCGAGCCCCGCTGCGGGGAGCTCGGCGGTCGCC
>JBGSPT010000029.1:0-2522 GCA_041738475.1 Treponematales bacterium | reverse complement strand
GGGACCGGACCGGGCGCAGCCCCCGCCCGCAGCGTTTCGGCCGCCCCTTCCGGCCTCGCCCTGTCCTGGGAGGAGGAAAAAGCCCGAAAGGCGGCGCTCCGCAAGCTCCAGAAGCGGGAGGAGGAGATCCTGTCGCGGCTTTCGACCCTGGGCGCCCAGAAGGCCGCAGCGGAGGCGGAAATGGGCAGGCCCGAGAACTACTCCGACGGCACCCGGATGAAGCGGCTCCAGGAAGCCGTCGCCTCCCTGGATTCGGAGGCGGAACGGCTCAACCTGGAATGGGAGGACGTGGCCCTGCGCCTCTCAGCTGAACAGCAGTAGGCTTCCCGCCATCACGGCCATCCCCAGGATCACCCCCGTGATCGCCACGTGGTGCTCCCCATACTCCTCCGCGGTGGGCAATAGCTCGTCCAGGGAGATATAGACCATGATCCCCGCGACGGAGGCGAAGACGATCCCGAACATCGAATCGTTGAAGACCGCCCGCAGAAGGAAGTATCCGATCAAGGCCCCGATCGGCTCCGCGAAACCCGACAGGAAGGACAGGAGAAAGGCCTTGCGCTTGCTCTTGGTCGCGAAGTAGATCGGAGCCGACACGGCCAGACCCTCGGGGATGTTGTGGATCGCTATGGCCACCGCGATGCTGACACCCAGGGTGGGGTTCGTCAACGCACCCATGAACGTGGCCAGCCCCTCGGGGAAATTGTGGATTGCGATGGCGAGGGCCGAGAAGACCCCCATCCTCATCAGCTTGGCCTTTTCCTGCTCGCTCCTGCCTTCCAGCTTGGCCGGGGTGTTCATCTCGTGGGGGTTTTCGTAGGACGGCAGGAGCTTGTCGATGAGGGCGATCAGGAGCATCCCCGCGAAGAACGACACGACCGTGACGAAGTACCCCCGCCTCTCTCCCATCCCGACTGCCAGGGAATCCCGGGCTTTCACGAAAATCTCCACCAGGGAGACGTAGATCATGACCCCCGCGGAAAAGCCCAGGGCCGCGGACAGGAACCGGGGCTTGAGCTCCTTGGAGACGAAACCGATCAGGCTTCCTACCCCGGTGGACAGCCCCGCGAACACCGTGAGACCCAGGGCGAACCATATATTGCTTTCCATTGCCTTCTCCCGTGTCGGTGCGAGATACATACAGATTGTATGCTATATTGTTAGTATATACTAACTTTATCCGGGAATCAAGCGTTTTCCGGAAGGCCCCGGTCCCGCCGCTTGGCGTCCGCCACCAGGAAGATCAGACGGATGATCGCGGCAAGAAGCACCGGAACGGCCATCAGAGCCCAGGCGGAGCGGGTGAACAGGAAGAAGTCGTAGGCCCCGTGGAAGAGTACGGCCTCCCAAAGGCCCCGGAGAGCCCGCGGGCGCCCGGCCCCGTCGAGCTCTGTCCCCGGCGCGAGTCGAGAATCGACTCGCGAGCCCTCCAACTTGGCCCGGCCGATCCAATACCCCATGATTCCTGTGACCGCGGCGTGCATGGGCACGGCCGTGAAGGCCCGAAAGAACAAAACCGTCCGATCCGCGTAGCCGTACAGGATGTTTTCCGCGAAGGCGAAGCCCAGGGATACGCAGGCGGCGTAGAGGATGCCGTCCATGCGCTCGTCGAATTCAGGACGCCTAAGCAGGTATCGCCGGACGAAAAAATACTTGACCCCCTCCTCCACAAGGCCTGCCACCAGGAAGGCGTCGAAAGCCGCGGCCAGGAGCCGGGGTCCGGAAGGCCCGAAGCGCAGGAGGATCAGCTCCAGACCTGCCGCCGGGACCGTCGCCAAAAAACCGTAGAACACAGACCGGCCCAGGAGTCCCACAGGCTCGGGGCGGGCCCTGTCCTGGCGCCGGAACCAGGCAAGGAGGAGAAGAGCCGGCAGGGCGGCAAGCAGGATGCTGAAGGCTAGGTCGACCATGGAGGGATACTATCCCGGGCCGCTCGTGCCGAAACAGTACCCGGTGAAAAAACCGTCACTATCTTCATACCACCAGGAATATCTTGCCCATTCCTATCGGGTTCCGTACAATCGTCCCAAGCCCGCGGCCCACGAGGTGCCGCGGCCGAAGCACTCGATAGATAAGGAGTCCCCCATGGATACCGCAGCCCTCTCGAAAGTCGCCCTGACCGTCCGGACCCTGTCCATGGACGCCATCCAGAAGGCCAATTCCGGCCACCCCGGACTGCCCCTCGGCTGCGCCGAGCTGGGCGCCCTGCTCTACGGAGAGATCCTCAAGCACGACCCCTCGGATCCCGCCTGGCTGGACCGGGACCGCTTCGTCCTGTCCGCGGGACACGGCTCCATGTTCCTCTACTCACTTCTGCACCTCTCCGGTTACAAGGTGAGCCTGGACGACATCCGCGCCTTCCGCCAGATCGGCTCCCCCTGCGCGGGGCACCCCGAGTACGGCCACTGCCCGGGCGTCGAGACCACCACGGGCCCCCTGGGCCAGGGCCTGGCCAATGCCGTCGGCATGGCGCTGGCCGAGAAACTGCTGGCGAAGGAGTCCAATCGGGACGGCCACACCAT
>JBGSPT010000012.1:0-1721 GCA_041738475.1 Treponematales bacterium | reverse complement strand
GCCGCGGACAGGGCCAGGGCCAGGTCCCCTCCGAACACCCCGGGGATCAGGGCCTCCGCCCCCGCCCGGCCGTAGGCCCAGGCGAAAAGACCGGGAGTGTCCCATTCGAGGTCGTCCCAGTCCGGGTAGTAGGTGGAGGCGTGGGCGTGGAGGCTGGCGAAAACCCGGGAGGTCCGGGTGGAGGCTTCCAGGACGAGGCCGGCCCCGAGGCCGGGATACCGGGCCGGTCCGTCCCAGGCGGGCGGGAAGCCCGAGGAAGCCTCGTCCAGGAAGCTGGCGACCGAGGCGGAGGCCAGGAAGGCGGCTGCCCCCCGGGGTCCCTCGGCCAGGGTCGTCTTGATCGAGACCTGGACGGTTCCCCAGGACGGATCCGCCCCGGAATACCCGAAGTAGGGCACCAGCATCCCCGACGCGACCAGCTCCGATCTCCCTCCGAAGAGTCCGCCCACCCGGACCCCCGCGAAGGCCGGCATCCGGGCGGCGGAGTCGGCTCCCTGGGGGGTGGACAGCAGGTAGGTTCCCGCGGAAGCCTGGAAGGAGTCTTCCGGGAGGACCCGGGCGTCCGGGGCGAAGAGGGCGCCGGAGAAGCCCCCGTGAAGGCTCGAGAACCGCCGGGGAGCCGCCTCCGGGGTCACCTCGACCGCGGTCTCCAGGGAGGAGGCCGAGCCGTCCTCCCCTGCCGCGGTCAGGCGGGCGTAATAGGTCCCGGGGGGCGCCGATCGGCGCGATTCGTCCCGGCCGTCCCATACACGGCTTCCGAAGGACGAGTCGAGGTCGAGATCCCGGACGGAGAGGACCGTCCTGCCGTCGGGGCCACGGATCTCAAAATCCGCCCGTCCGGGGGCGGATACGGACCACTCGAACCGGGTCCGCCCCAGGGCGCCCGGGGCGCCGGGATCGAAGGATGTCGGGGAAGCTTCCAGTCCCGTGAGCCGGAAGGCGGCCGGGGGCATCCAGGCTTCGAGTTCGACCCGGGCGCCGACTCCCACGACCGTCCGGGCGGCCCAGGCCTCGTACCCGAAGGCCCGGGCCTCCACAAACCGCTCCCCCGCCACCACTTCCGCGGAGCCGCCGTAATACGGACTCCCGTCCACGTACAGGGTGGCCCCGGCGGGAAGGCCACGCACGAGTATCCAGCCCCGGTTGGCGGGCGGAGGCGGGGGCCCGAAGAACAGGAACCCCGAGGTCCCGGTGTCCGATGCGGGTGGAGTCTGGGGCCGGGAAGGGGGAGGGGAGTCCTTCTTGCGCTGGGCCGCGATGGCCGCCGCGGAGGAATCGGACTCGGCGGAGCGTTCGTAGGCGCCGCCGCTCATGCCTGCACAGGATACGAGCAGGGCTGCGGCCGAGGCCGCCGCGAGAATCCGGGTGCCGGCTTTTCGCGGCCTCGGGCCGGATATGGTCGGATGGAAGGTTTTCATGGGACCCCCGATTCACAGTATACCGCGTCCGGCGCGGGTCGTGGTACATTGAAACCGCCCCGGGATCCGGGGCGGTTCGGGGGGCTTCGGAAATCAGCCGCGCCTCGGGACTCCTAGGAGTGGTGCGAGCAGTCGTGTCCTTCGTGGTCGTGGGAACAGACCTCTCCGGAGTCGGAGAGGCTTCCGGCGGCCCAGGCCTCCGCCGCAGGGCGCACCGGGCCGGAGACCCCCCGTACGGGTGTGATCCCGAAGGAAGCCATCACCCGCACCGCGCCCTCGCCCATGCCGCCGGCCAGCATCACC
>JBGSPT010000465.1:0-10631 GCA_041738475.1 Treponematales bacterium | reverse complement strand
AGCTCGTCCTCGGTGACGGCTCCCGGAGAGGGGGCCTTCGGAGCCGCCTTGGCCGGGGCGGGTCCCGGTGCCGCGGGAGTCCGGGCTTCGGGAGCCTTGCCGGAATCCTCGAAGGTCAATTCCGTGACCCCGACGTCCTTCGTGACCTCGGGGATACGGGCCTTGCGGTCCAGGTCCTCCGCGGACTTCTCGGTGGCGACGTAATAGTCCACTTCGGGGAAGAACTGGTCCTCGTAGAGCTTCTCGAAGTCCGGATGGGTCTTGAGCACCGTGCCCGCGTCCCGGAGGGCCGCGAAGGCGTGGATGGCGCTGACGGACTTCATCATATTCGTCTCGTCGAAGACTATCGTGATTCGGTATACCCGGCGGTCCTTGCCCGCCGCTTCCTTCAGCTCCAGGATCTCGTATTCCGTGAGTCCCGCTGCCGAAACCGGCTGGGACGGCACGGCGCCCTCGGCGGGTTTCGCGGAGGAGGCAGGCTTGGCCTTGGCCGCGGGAGCCTTGGCGCCCTCCTTGGGCTTGGGCGCTTCCCCGGGCAGGAAACCGGCAAGGGCTTCCTTGACCGCCGTGGCGTCCCCGCCGTAGACCGACCCTTCCATACGGGCTTCCAGCATGGCCTTGATCACGTCGATGGCCTTGAGCAGGACGTCCACGGCCTCCTCGGTTACCTTGAGGCGATCGGACCGGATCTCGTCCAGCACGTCCTCCACGAGGTGGGTGAAGCCCTGGAGCTCCATCATCTGAACCGTCGCCGCCCCGCCTTTGAGGGTATGGGCCGCCCGGAATATCTCGTCCACGGCGTCCCGGTTCCCGGGATCGTTCTCCAGCACCAGGATGTTCTGTTCCAGGGCGTCCACCTGGCTCTGGGCTTCGGAGAAAAAATCCTTGAGGAGCTCCTCGTTGTTCGGGTCAAGGTAGTCGCTCATTATGCTATCATCTTATACGGAATGGAGATTAAGTCAAGATTCGCGCCGGTTTCCCGATATCCGCCGAAAATGATATAGACTATAGGCGGAGAGTTTCCGAAACTTATCCTAGCTGAGAAGCCTTGGACGAGGTGACCCGATGACTACATTCCGCGGTACGGCCTCTGCCGTGCTGATCCTGATGTTGGCGGCCGTACCCCTGTCCGGCCTGGAACTCGCTACGGAAGCCCGGGCCGGCAACCTCTTCATTCCCTGGAGCCAGGACGCCGCCACGGTCGGAGTCTTCCCGGCGGACAATTTATTCTGGGGAGCCGCCGTTTCCGTCTCCGACTCGGTCGGGGACAGCCTTTCCTACAGGATCGGCTACGAGACCGACCCCGTCCTGCGGCACCTCGTCTCGGTCCTGCTGACCTACGACCTCGGTTTCGCCCAGTTCAGCGCGGGCCCCTTCCTGGGCGCCCTGAATTCCCGGGAAGCGCCCTTGAAGGGCGGGCTTTCCACCTCCCTCCGGCTGGAATGGCCCGGGAGAGTCTTCGGTTCCATACGGTCCGACTCCTCCCTGGGAGGAGCGCTGTTCGCCGCGGGCGACTATATCCAGGAGACCACGGAGATCAGCGCGGGCTGGTACGTGTACAACGCCATCTGCACCCTCTCCATGCTGACCAAGAAGTTCTACATCCAGGAAACCGCGGCCCTCATGACCCAGGACCGTCTGGCCCGGTACACCTTCGATGTGAACGTCTACCGGAAGGGAGCCCCCCTGATCCTAGTCTGGACCCTGGGCTACCAGGCCCTGTCCAAGACCTGGGACGACGGGACTCCGGAGACGGATACGCTGGGAAGCGTGATCCTGGGAGCCCGGGCGGACTGGCGGGTCGCCCGGAAGCTGCGCGTCACGGCCAGGCTGGAGACCAGCGTGTTCGCGTTCGGGAGCGACGGGCTTTCCGGACAGAGCCCCGATCCCGGAGCCTTCCTCTTCGACGCGGGCCTGGGAGTGATCTACCGAATCGGGGAAGGCACCTCGGGCAGATCCCCCTCCGCCCCCTAGCGGGTTCGTCCCGGGCAGATCCCCGCGGGGCTCCTCCTAGGAATCCTTCAGCGCCCAGCGGCCTTCGGCCTGGGAGAACCGGGACGCGTCCACTACCAGGACCCGGCCGTCCTCCCCTGAGATGCGCACCCTGCCGGCGGGTACGTTGATCTCCGTGACCCGGAACACCACCCCTTCCCATTGGAACCGGGCTCCCTCGGGGGGGATGCTCCGCCGGGCTTCCCGGTAGAAGCCGAACTCGTAGGCCAGGCAGCAGAGAAGCCGGCCGCAGGGGCCGGAGATCTTCATGGAGTTCAGGGAAAGATTCTGGTCCTTGGCCATCTTGATGGATACGGGAACCAGCTTGTCCGTGACCCCGTGGCAGCAGAGGACCCGGCCGCAGACCCCGCACCCTCCCGTGACCCGGGCCTCGTCCCGCACGCCGATCTGCCTGAGCTCGATACGCATCTTGAAGACCGACACGAGATCCTTCACCAGTTCCCGGAAGTCCACCCGGGAATCGGCGGTGAAGAAGAAGAGGACCTTGGGTTCCTCCAGAAGGTAATGGGCGGATACGAGCTTCATGGGAAGCCGCCGGGAGGCGATGCGGTCCTGGCAGACCGTGAAGGCGTGGCGTTCCTTTTCCGCGTTCTGGTCCTTCCTCTCCAGGTCCGAAGGCGTGGCTATCCGCTCGATCCGGACGATCTCGTCCGGGGCGGTATACCCGGGATTCCGGATGAGCCCCATGACCCTGCAGAGGTCCCGGCCGTAGCGGGTGGCGACGAGGACGTAGGACCCCACGGTCAGGGTTCGAGGCTCCTCCGCGGGAGCCGGCACTCCGGGATTCCCGCCTTCCTCCGGAGCCTCCCGTTCGGGCAGGTTCTCGGGCCCGGCTTCCGCCGGGGCTTCCGTCCCCGCATCCCCTCCGCCTTCGGGCCGGTCGTTCGCGCTCCCGTCCGCCTCCGGGGGAACCGACAGGTCCGGGACCTCCGGCATGGAAGGCGCCGGAGGCGGCTCCGGGGCCGCCGTCTGCGGTATGGGACCGTCGAACACGGCCAGGAACGTCTCGTGGGAATGCTCGATCGCGAGCCTGTACAGGGGCCAGGGCAGGGACTGGGAAGGGCGGGTTTCCCTCCGTTCCGTCTCCGCGCCCTCGTCCTCCAGGTGCCGGAGTTCCTCTTCGGTCATATCGTGATCCGCGTATCGCGTCATTGTTCCTCCAACCTTGTCCCGCCGTCCTTTCCGGCTCATTGCAGGAGATCCACCAGGATGCCGTAGATCTCGTCCACCTTTCGGAGAATCTCCAGCTGATTGCGCTGGGTGGACAGGATCTCGGCGGCCAGCCTCTCCAGCTTCGCGTCCACGACGGAAAGGATAACGTATTTCTTGCGTTTCAGGATATTGGTCCCCGAAGTCTTCTCCTCCAGGGTATACGCCCGGGATACCACGTAATGGACGAAGTTGCGCACAGCCAACTTGTAGGCCACCACCGCGTCCGGGTTGGGGTCCCGCTTCAGATCCTCCCCGAGGCCGTGGACGTCGTCCAGGAGGGTTTCCAGGTCCTCCTGGGAAAAGGGGGCGTCCGCCACGGAAAGGGCGTGGAACCCGTCCGTCTCCGTTTCCTGGGCGCTGCGCAGGAGGGTCCGGAAAACCCCCTTGCCCTTGTCGATCTTCCGCTCCTCCCGCGGCTTCCTCCCCGAGAGCCCGGGCACGAGCCCCGAGAGCAGGTTATCCGGAAGATCTATTTTCGCCATGGGCCTTCCGTCCCAACGCCCCTGCGGGGATCCGCCGGGTCCGCCGACGGGACCCGGGTCCCGTGCCGGGCCTGGAAGTCCAGCAGGGCTTCCTCGGCCTTCTCTGTCCGGCCGCTCACCTCCACGTCTCCGTGGATTACGATCTCCCCCTCCGCGTCCATCCGGGGGGCGAAGACGTTTCCCATGATGACCGCGCCGTCCAGGACAGAGAGCCGCTCGGTGACGCAGACGTCTCCCTTGACCAGGCCCCCGATGATGGCGGACCGGGCCTGGATCGAGGACTCGCAGCGCCCTCCCTGGCCTATGACGACCTTTCCCGTGGACCGTATGGCCCCCGTCACGTCCCCGTCCACGCGCAGAAGTCCGTCCACGACCAAGTCTCCCCGGAGGGAGCTGCCCGTTCCGACGAGGGAGTTCACCAGGGAGTCGCGAAGATTAGCCATGGGGGTATCCTATCCGGGGGGGCCTACTGCGTCAACGCGGAGCTCGAGCGGATGTTCAGGAACCGGAGGGGGTCGATGGTTTCCGTTCCCAGGTGCACCTCGTAGTGGAGGTGGGGTCCCGTGGTGAGGCCCGTGTTGCCCAGGTAGCCGATGATCTGGCCCTGCTGGACCTTCTGCCCCTTCTGGACCCGGACGGACTGGAGGTGGGCGTAGCGGGTGAAGAACCCGTGCTTGTGCTCCAGGATGATGTTGTTGCCGTAGCTGGGGTCGTACCCGATGTTGGCGACCTTGCCGTCCGCGGTGGCAACGATCGGGTCGCCCATGCGGAAGGTCGAGATGTCCAGGCCCTTGTGCAGGTACCAGGAACCGTAGAAGGGATTTTCGTTCTGGCCGTAGTACATGGAGATGTGGCCGATCCCGCCCTTGATGGGCCAGAGGTTCGGGATCTCCGACAGGACTTCGCTCTGGGAGGCCACGACACCCCCCAGTTCCTTGACCGCGCTGACCGTTTTCTCCAGGTAGCGGGTCACCTTCCGGATCTCCCCCACCTCCCGCAGGGAACCCCTCCCGGCTTCCTCCACGTCGAAGAAGGCCGCGAGGTCCCCGTCCCGGTCCCCGGTGGAGGACGAGGAGGGCTGGATGCCGATGCGGGACAGGGTGGAGGACAGGGCCGCTTCGAAGTTGCGGGCCGCCTTGATGAGGGTCGTCGTCTCGTCCCGGACCGCGTCCAGGTCCGCCTGGGTGGAACGGAGGTCCGAGACCTTGCCGGACAGGAGGCGGGCGGTGCTCCCGAACCGGGAAGTCGCATATACCGACACGGACAGGACCACCCCCAGGGCCAGGAGGATTCCCGCCAGGCCGAAGAAGCTGAGCTGGAGGTTCAGGATGCGCTTTTCCGTGTGGGGAACGAGCATGATGGTGAGCTTCTGCCGGCCGGCCTTCATGAAGCGGCGGAGGAAGTCCCTGAGCGCGGAGGCGGTGCGGGTCATCGCGGCTACCAGCCGCTGAACCAGAGAATTCTCCAGTTTCTTATATCGTTTCAGAGTCGACACCCGCGCTCCTATCCGGTCCGCGAAGATAGCTATCGAGACAGTTTAACACCTAGATTATCGGTTTGTCAAAGCCATTAACGGAGTCAGGATCCGGCGGCGCCGCGGATCCTCTACCGCTCCCGCAGAGCTTCCCGAAGGGCGGCCAGGAAGCCCCGCTGATCGTCCACGTCGAAGACAGCCCGGGATGGTTCCGATTCGCCCGCTGCCGTCCATGTCAGGGTGACCGAGGGGAAGGAGGACCCCAGGATCCGGGAAAGCCATCCTCGGCGAGGTTCGGTCAGGCCGAGCAGGGCCTCCCGGGGGACCCGGAACTCGACGGGCTCCCCCTCCGATCGGCCCTTGAGGGTAAGGAGCCCCCGAACCCAGTTCTCGGACTTCCGCCCCATGAAGTGGAAGGATCGGTCCGTCAGGACGAGGATGCCCCAGACCCCTTCCCGGGGAGCGCCGGGCCCCAGCCACTGGCCCATGGCCCGGGCCGCCACGACCTCGCCTGTGGACCGTTCGTATTCCCGCCAGTACTCCTCGGCTTCGGGTGTCATGCTCCCTCCTCGCTTCGATCGATACTCAGCTCCCCTGGGCCGCCGTGGAAACATCGGCCCAGGCGTCCCAGGTCCGCCGGCGCTCCTCGTAGACCCGCCGGGCGATATCCGCCACCCCGGCGCCCAGGAAGATCCGGAGGGGAGGGTCCTCGGAGTCCGCGACCGCGAGGATCGCGGCGGCGGTGGCCTTGGGATCCCCGGACTTGAGTCCCGAGCCCACGGGTCCCGCGCCCTCGTAGGGCGCCGATTTCGGTGTGTGTGTCGCGGAGGGCCCCCGCCAGTCCGTGCCGAAGGGTCCGGGCTCGATCAGGGTGATCCGGATGCCGAACCCCTCGACCTCCTTGGCCAGGGACTCGCTCATGCCCTCCACGGCCCACTTGGAGGCGTGGTAGAGCCCCAGGAAGGGGAAGGATACGATGCCCCCCAGGCTGGTCACCTGGAGGATGCGTCCGCCGCCCTGATCCCGGAGCACGGGAAGGACCGCCTGGGTGACCCACAGGGTGCCGAAGAAATTCGTCTCCATCTGGGCCCGGGACTGCTCCTCCGTCACGTCCTCCACGGCGCCGAACAGGCCGTATCCGGCGTTGTTCACCACCACGTCCAGGCGCCCGAACCGGGCCTTCGCCTCGGCCACGGTCCGGAACGCCGCGGCCCGGTCCCGTACGTCCAGGGCGAGGGGAAGGACCGCCTCCCCGTACCGGGCCGCCAGGTCCCGAAGGGTCTCGGGATTCCGCGCCGCCGCCGCCACCCGGTCTCCCCGGGCCAGGGCGGCTTCCGCCCAGATCCGGCCGAATCCCTTGGACGCGCCCGTGATGAACCATGTTTTACGCGACATCGATGCTACTCCTCGTTAGGGTATGAATCGCAATATACTACAATTCGCCCCTTCATTGAAAATCCCCGGACCCGTACGATATAGTTAAGGGGATGAAAATACTGGCCCGGGAAGAGTGGAGCGCCGAGCGGCCCCTTCCGCTTTCGAGCGACGGGAGCCTGCGGCTCTTCTTCGTCGGGGCGGGAAGCGCCTTCTCCAAGAAGTTCTACCAGACGAACCTCCTCGTGACCAAGGGCGACACCCACCTGCTGATCGACTGCGGCACCCGGACCCCCGAAGCCCTGGCCTTCCTGGGCCTGCCGGTAACCAAGATCGACAATTTCCTGATCACCCACTCCCATGCGGACCATGTAGGGGGCTTGGAGGAGGTGATGCTGATGAACCGGTACGGCCCGAAAAAGAAACCCGCCGTCGTTATATCCCGGGCCTATCAGCGTCTCCTGTGGAACGCCTCCTTGCGGGGCGGCTGCGCCTACAACGAGCGCCATGACGACCGCCCCCTGGAGTTCGAGGATTTCTGGGTCCCAATCCGACCCAAGAGGATCCCCGGGGCGGATCGACAGCTTTCGGTCGCCCGGGTCGGATCCCTGCGGCTCACCCTCTTCCGCACGAAACACATCCCCGACACCGCGGAATCCTGGCGGGATTCCGCCCTCAGCCACGGAGTTATCATCGACGACCGGGTCCTATTCACCAGCGACACCAGGTACGATCCCGGGATGGTCCTCAACCTCGACAGAACCTACAGGTTCGAGACGATCTTCCACGACGGCCAGCTTTTTACCGGGGGTGTTCACGCGTCGATGGAGGAGCTCTCCGCCCTTCCCGCGGACCTGAAGTCCCGCATGCACCTCATGCATTACCAGGATTCCGTGGCCGCCCAGACGGATCGGGCGCGGGACCTGGGATTCGCGGGGTTCACGGAGCAATGGCGACACTACGTCTTCGACTGACCTTCGCCGCCGCCGCGGTCTTCCTGGTCTCCTGCGCCACCTCCCCCGGTGCGCGGGTTCCTCTCCCGGAAGCCCCGGACCCCGCGTCGGCCCCGGGCTTCCGCGCGGATATCCGGGGCCTCTCGGTCCATGCCTTCGATCAGGGGCCCCGGGACGCGGATATCCTGATCCTGGGAGTGCACGGGTGGGGAGCCTCCGGAGCCGAAGGGCTCGCCTTCGGCCGGGCCTTGGAGCAGGCGGCCTTAGGGCATCCCGGAGCCCCCACCCTGCGCCTCGTGTCCCCGGACCTGCCCGGATCCGGGGCTTCCGACAAGCCAGAGGCTCCCTACACCCCGGAATGGTTCGTCGAGGTCCTGGAGGGCATCCGGGAGAGCCTGGGCCGGGACCGGGTCGTCCTGGCGGGGCACTCCCTGGGAGGCCGCCTGGCCTTGGAGTACGCCCTGGCCCATCCCGAGCACGTGGAAGCCCTGGTTCTCCTGGCCCCCGCCGGGCTGTCCGCTTCCTTCTACCCCCTGGACCGCTGGGCCTTGGGGCGGGGCTCGATCGTCCGCGCGGGGACGAACCTGACCACCGAGCGTCTGTACATGAGGTTCTACCGGAAGCGGGTGGTGCGGGACCCGCGCTACGCGTATCCGGAGGTGGCCGCCTGGGCGATATCCGGACTCCTGACCCCCGAGGGTCGGAGCGCCCTCTGCGCGGTGACCCGCCACGCCCTGGCCGCCCCGGACCTGACGGACCGGCTGGACGAGGTCGAGGTGCCCGTGCTCCTGGTTTGGGGCCGCCGGGACGAGGTCCTGAAGTTCGAGTCCTCGGCGGCCTATCTCGAGCTCCTGCCCGACCTGCGGGGTTTCCTGGCCCTGGAGGACTGCGGGCACCACCCCCAGACGGAGCGTTCCGCCGAGACCGCCCGGGCCGTGTACAGCTTCCTGGCCGGCCTCAGAGACTCCAAAATTTCCCGGCCCTGAGCCGTACGCTCCCGCGGTCCGCCAGCACCGCCGGAAACCCTTCCAGCCTCAGCAGACGCGGAAGTCTCCGCAGGCAGGCGGCATAGCCCGGGGGAGATCCCGGAGCGGCCAACCTCAGGGGCACGAGGAGGACCCGGCCGTCCCTTCCCAGGTGGACGGATTCCCAAACCCGGCAGTCCCGGGGGCCCCCCAGAAGGGCCTCCAAGTCCGGCAGCCTTAAAGCCCGGAGGGCTTCCGCGGCGGTTCGTGGAGACCGGTGGATCCGAATACTCGCCATAAGCCATGTTCCGCCCGCTATGAGCAAATTGTCAAGCCTGAGGCCCGGGGCTAGCATCAATCCACCGGAGGGAGACTATCCCGTGGCGGAACTCCAGGCCCTATTCATCCAGAACCTCAAGAAGGAACGGAGCCGCCTGGGGATATCCCAGCAGGTGCTGGCCGAACGGGCCGACCTCTCCCCGGGCTATGTCGGGGAGATAGAAAGCGGCCGGAAGTTCCCGTCCGTCGACAATGTCGAACGCCTGGCCCGGGCCTTGGAGGTCCCGCCGTATCGCCTGTACATGTCGGACCGAGACCTGGAGGAACTGCTCAGGACCTACCGGAAATCCGCCTGGACCAAGGCCGGGCGGGAAGCCCTGGCCCGGGGCGTAGCGGAATACCTGGACGAGTATGTCGGGGAGGAGGGTGGTCAGTAAGCGGTGGACCGTGGTCGGTGGTCAGTGAGCGGTGGTCAGTGGACGGAAACGGGCTTCCCGGCGCGGCCGCGGCTCACGGTGGACGGTGGACTGTGGTCAGTGGACGGAAACGGGTTTCCGGGTGCAGCCGAAGAACACGCTTAGGCGGAAACCCAAAGCGGCTTACGGACTGTTCACCGTCCACTGTCCACCGTTTACCTCTTCTTGTAGCGGATGAACACCTGCTTTCCGGGATCCACCGCGTTCGTCCGCTCGTCGATCTCGAACCAGCCGGAAGAACGGATCAGCTCCCCGAGCTTGCGGAAGCCGTAGTTGCGGGGGTCGAACTCGGGCTGTCGGTTGGCCACGTACTGACCGACGGGCCCCAGGTAGGCCCAGCCGGACTCGTCCGCGGCGTCCTCCACCGCGGCCCGCAGCATGGCCTGGAGCTTGCGGTCGTTCTTCCAGTCCGAGGCCACCACCTCCTTTGCCTTTTCCGGCTTGGCCTTCTCCGGCGCGGCCTCCTCGTCCGCCTCCCGCAGGATTTCGGTGTAGATGAACTTGTCACAGGCGGCTACGAAGGGTTTTGGGGTCTTCTTCTCCCCGAAACCCAGGACAAGCTTGCCGGACTCCCGGAGCCGGGCCGCCAGGCGGGTGAAGTCCGAGTCGCTGGTGACCACACAGAATCCGTCCAGGCGCTCGGAGTACAGGAGGTCCATGGCGTCGATGATCATGGCCGAGTCCGTGGCGTTCTTCCCGCTGGTGTACGCGAACTGCTGGATGGGCTGGATCGCGTAGGCCAAGAGCTTGTCCTTCCAGTGCCGGAGATTCGTGGTGGTCCAGTCGCCGTAGATGCGCTTCACGCTGGCGATTCCGTACTTGGCCACCTCCGCCAGGAGGCCGTCCACGATCCAGGCCTGGGTGTTGTCGGCGTCGATGAGGACCGCCAGTTTGAGCTGCATAGTATCGTCCTTCTTATTGGGCATCGTAGTCATCTGCTTCTCCAAATAACGTAGTCTTGATTCTCTTCACATGGCTCATGGAGCTCACGGGCAGGATCCGGACGCTCCCGTCCGACCCGTCCGTGCCTCTCAGCACCAGGCCCCGATCGGTCTTCTCCAGTTCCAAGGGCCGGATCCGGAACCTCTCGGGCATGCCGTCGGAGCGGCGGGCCAGGATCTCCAGGACGGCCCCTCCGGAACGAAGCACCCTCTCCACGACGCGGACCTTGCCCAGGTAATCCAGGGCCCCGGCTTCCAGGCCCGGTCCGTCCGTCTCCGACCGGGCCAGCTGGTCCTCGGTCAGGATGATGCGCCGGCCGATCCGCTCGGCGAGTTCGGCCTTTCGCCCCTCCGGTACATCCATCCCCTCCAACCCGGCACGGAGCCGGGACCGGAGATCCGACGCCCCGGACCGACGCTCCCCCGCAGGCGGTCCCGCCCGCTCGCCCTCCGATGCGACCG